>JANWIU010000188.1 GCA_025449725.1 Pseudobdellovibrio sp. | reverse complement strand
CATTTCATTCGCTGAATTAGCCCAGCAGTCTTCATTATAATAAAGCGTCAGCGCGGCTTTCTTACCTGCGTTTTTTACAAGGTTGTAAGAAGTTGTCATCTTCGCAACGACGTCAGGCGTAGTACCCAGCCATTCACCGTTGATTTCGTTTCCGACTTCCCAGATATCAACATTGTTTCCTAACGCATTCATGTATTCAGTCGTTCTGGCTCCGTATTGTGCGGTCGTAATCGACTTCATATAAAAGGAATCGAGAATTTCACCCATAATGAAACTGACTGTATGAATTTGTGCAGCGGCATTCGTATAGTACGATGCTGACACGCCTTCATCAAACACGATACGTGTTGTCGGCTTCTGGCTTAAGCTCTTCAACGATGTGATAATCGAATTTAAATTTCCGATCTGATCAATCGTGATTCCGTACACTTGTGTGGTGCTTGGAGTCGGTGAAGGCGCAGGCGCAGGTGCAGGAGCTGGTGCAGGCGCTGGTGCCGGTGCCGGTGCCGGAGCCGGTGAAGGAGCCGGTGCTGTCGTACCAGGAGGCGGACAACTAATTGTGCTGACTGTTCCTGACCACCATCCGCTTGACTGACACACGACCGAGTATGATCCACCGTTAGTGACGGTTGCTTGCACCGGAGTGCTGCTTGGAACTGACTTCGGAAGAGTCGCAGAACAAACTTGCGTTTGGCCTGAACTGTTCGGTGCAGAAGTAAAGGTTCTTGTGATCGACGGAGACTTGACAGAACTCTCCGTTGGAGTCGGCGCAGGCGCCGGAGCTGGCGCAGGCGCAGGTGCCGGTGCCGGAGTGGGAGAAGGCGATGGAGACGTTGTAGTTCCAGTGTAGTTCTTCCAAACAGACAATTGTGTCCATGCATTTGCTTTTCTGATTTGTTCAAAGTCGTAAACATCGACGCCGATATTTAAGTCTTTTACGGAATCCATTGCGGATTGAAATTCTGCAAGAGTCGGCGTTACCGTAGTGTAAGCACCTGCAAATGTCGAAATTTCAAAGTGGGCAATCGGAATCGCACGAGAACCAACCAAGGTTTTAAATGCCTGAGTTGCGGAACGTGTCCATGTTGACGGATTAAATTTCGTTACTCCGTAATCTGCTGCCCATTGCTGCCAAATTAATTCAGCCATGACGTAAGTCAGTTTATTAGAAGGCATCGCCATGATTCCGTCTAAATCGAGACCAATGTTGTCTCTCAAAACGGAAAGCGGGTGCAATGTACCATCTGATTTCACAGGTAATGTCTGAACCAAATAAGATTTTTTTCCTGCTGCGGCTGCAGTGGAAGTCAAAATCTGAATGAGGTCCGTCATCCCTTGTGCACGAAAGCTAACCCAGTTCGCATCACCCAGTGTCCCTGTCGGGTACTTGGCTTTATAGGCATTGCTTGCCGATGCACTGTAATCCACTTCTTTACGCCAGTAGTAATCTACTGTCGGCTCAACGGCTTCGATACCGTCGATGTCAGGATTCTATGCTAACAAGTCCTGATAGAGACCCTTTAGCCAGTTTTTATAATCCTGGTTATGAGCAGAAAGCAGATATACATCCGCGAACGGCTTGTAATCGGCTCCTGCTTTGGTTCTCACGCGCCAGGCCGGATTGTTAGTCCACACTGTTCTAAAATTGTTTACGGGAACGACCGCTACAACTTTAATACCATTGTTCTTGGCGACTGTTGTGATTTCTTTGAAGATATTGGCTTTACCGTAACCACCTTCCACCGCTGATTGAGCGTAGGTTGTAGGGTACCAAGCACCATAAACGGAATTGTAAGCATATAGGAATAATGTATTTGTTCCGGTAGATTTTGCTTTGCTTACAATGTCATTGGCAACGGATGTTACCGTTTGCCCAGGATGAGAGCCATAGAAGTAGCTGGGGTCTACCCGCAAACCTTTTATGACCGGTGTCGCTGTTTGTGCTGGAGTTTGCACACTTAAAAAAGTCAGCATACTGAAAAGTATTGCTGTCAGCGAAAAAGAGTATTTCTTTTTATTCATTTTTGATTCTCCTTCGAGTTTGATGCACGGATAAACGCTGATAGTTGAAAATCCGGCATGTCCCTTTACGAAATGAATGATAAATGGTTGTTTTCAGAAAAAAGACGGACGAATAGCGTATGGCTACGCCACTAATAAATACCGCTTCGCCAGTAAATTTCTGGATATCATTTCGTTGCTTATTAAATTTTGGCTCCGCTGAGAAATTTCAGACGGGGCCCGCTAAAGATCCTAAGTTCCGCTAAAAGAATGCATGTTTCTTAAAACCAGTAAGGGATTAGATTTGTGTAACTTGTTAAATGACTTAGTTTGAAAAACGAGACCGTCATTATTAATCTTCATTTTTCTTAACCTCCTTCTATTCTTAAAGTTACATACAGAAAAATTTTGTGCATTAAAAAAATTAATTTTTTTTAACATCGCTGGACCAACAAAAATTTCGCTAATTGTCGTACCTGTAACTTACCAAAATGATTCAATATTTTTTTGGGAACGAATTGAAGTTTTGTGTCGAAACATTTTTTTGATTTAGTACGAATTAACCCCACATTTGATTTCTCTCTCGAAAAAGCGGGGAATTATTTCCATTGCGAAGAGAGTATTTGGCTCGTTTCAGTAAATGAAACTAAGGAGCGTATTTTGCAACTTCCCTGAAAGTGTTTAATCTATTGTTGAAGCTGTTTGATATGGTTGTCGGAGATTATTTAACAAAACCGAATAGGATTTTTGCATTTGCTTTTTCCGTTGTGCTTGCACAGCCGCTCCCGGCGCCGGAGTTTAAAGTAAGTGGAATGCGAATCGACATCAGTTATGTTTATAAGCTTTACCCTAAAAAAAACTTGAATACAGTTGTCAGCCAAATCATAGAGAATGCTAAAAAAGGCTCCATTAACACATTGTTCATTTATGCATTCAGCAGTGTTTATGGCGCTTACTATCAAACAAACTACAAATTTGCTTCCGTCGAAAAAGGTTTTGGCATCCAGAATATCGTTAAAGAAGTCACAACAGCAGCGAAGAAGAATGGCATTCGTGTTGTGGCTGTTGTGCCGATCAATAATTTTAAAGAAGCCTGGGAAAAAAATCCTGAGTGGCGCGTAAAGAATAAGAAGGGCAAAGACTATTTGCCTGGTAAGGATATTTACCCTGTCTCTGTTTGGCATCCTGAATTCCGGAAGTGGGTGCAGGGCTTGTATGAAGATTTGCTTTATCGGCATCCCGACATAGATGGCTTAGAGGCTCTTGAACCCAGTGTTGACTTCAACTGGAACAAACAGGCCGATTACAATCCTGTTGCGACTGCGATGTTCAAATCTCTTTATCCGGATTCACCGTTGGGTGGCGACGACTGGCTGTTCTTCAGAGCGCGGGGGTTAACTGAAGTCATTGCGACTATGAATGCCTGCGCTCATCAGGCCGGCAAAAAATCCTATGTGGTTCACACGTGGCCGGCAAAATCGAACGGCAAACTCTACACCGGCTCTGAAATAAAAGAAATGACAGGACTTGATCTGAGAGGAATTTTGACTTTAACGGGACCTAGCAAACTGGATTACCTGGTAACTGAATTAATTTGGCAGCAATGGGCGGCCGAATACGGAAAGCAAAAATTTTCAGAAAAGTGGCCGCAGACCGCAGCAAAAGAAGTCATTTCGTTTGTTAATCATCGCAGCGGTGTGATGATCCACGTCGAACCCACTCCGTTCAAAGGTAAAAAAGGTGAGGTCGTGCCCACCTTAAAGGAATTCTCTGACACGCTGATTTCTTTACGGGACCTAAACGTAGGGGTCGGCGTGTATGATTACAATCAGATTGTGAAGCTGAATGCTTGGAGCATCCTGGCATTAACTAACTAATTCGTTGGGCCATTCTAAACACTCAAAATCCTTCACTGAGGATTTCTGGTACCTTAAAGCCACTGAAGCCAACCTAATCGCGTTTCAGCAAATTGAATTTTGGCGAACGATTTGCTTTAAAGCTTTCTAACAGGAGGCAAAATGAAGTCTGTTAAAAAGATGGTTGATAATGCGTATGGTAGAGTAGCGGTTCCAATTTTGATGTATATGTTGGGTGCGCCTCTGGGGCTGGTTATTTTAGTTTGGTTCTTCTTTTTCCGCGGAAGATAATAGCCGGATCTAAATGAATAAATTTCGTGATCTTATTTATTTTTCTATGCTGTTCGCAGCATTGGGATTATTACTTAGATGCACAGGTGCCGAATCTCCCATAAAGGAGACGCGCGCAACCGCATCGGTTGAGTCCTGTTCCCTTGTAGGGACATGGACTCGCTGTATAAGTAATGGAGTGGCTTCAGGCCGCATTACATTTACAGCAAGTGAAGATCTCATAAGTCAAAAGACAGACACTTTTCCTTCAAACGCTTACTGCGCGGGAATGCCCGACGGTGAGGACATCACGGATATAAATTATAAAATCGGTGAACAAGGAAAGTCCGGCTTTCTAAAAGGCGGTACTGATATCGATTTAACTTCCAGTGAAAACCTGGGCTGTGGATCAGACGCAACTGTGTACTCAGTTATTAAATTCAGTAGCGATTGTTCAAAATTTTTTCCTGTTCAGGATTTGCCGGGATGCCAGGCCAGCAAGAGAAGCCTCATTATCGACACAGTACCTTTTGAAAAAAATTAATCACCAAGGAAGTTCGTCATCTAAGTGATAGAATTTTCCTGAGGGGCCGTCTTTATTCAGCAAGGCCAGCTTTACTGATGTCTTTGCACCGTCAACAGCGGTCATCGTCGCCGAAGCACCGCCCATTTGTGTTTTTACCCAACCCGGATGTGCGGAATTCACTTTAACATGAGTATCCTTCAAAGCATGGGCTAAATGAATCGTAAACGAATTCAGCGCCGCCTTCGAAGTGTCGTAACAGAAATATTTACTGTCATAAAGTCCGCCCTGTGGGTCCGCATGTAAAGCTAAAGAACCTAAAATACTTGATACATTGACTATACGGCCTGCTTTAGATTTTAAGATCAGCGGTAAAAGTTTTTGAGTCAGCTCCACGACCGAAAAAAAATTAATTTCAAAAGTTTTTTTTAACAGTTCAGGTGTACTGGCCACGGTGTTGTTCGAATGGTCCACTGAGGCATTATCTTCATCCAATAACACGCCGGCATTATTAATCAAAATATCCAGCTTGCCATATTTGTTTGAGATAAAATCACAGCAAGCCTGTATATCCCCGCGACTTTCAGCATCGAATTTTACAAAATCCGCTGCTAAGCCCTGCGAACGCAGCTTTTCTGCTGTTGCAGCAGCTTCCGCAGCTGTGCGTGCGCCGATCATGACCGTGATATTTTGCTTGGCCAGCTGCAATGCCGTTTCAAATCCGATTCCACGATTAGCACCGGTAATAAAGGAAACTCTTTTTTCATCTGTCATCGTGTCCTCAGATTTTTTGCGCGTTTTGCTGTTTGTTCACAAGGTAAAGCATGCATAATCCCGGTACTGCAATTAAAGCGCAGGTGTAAAAAAACGGTGCCCAGCCCAAAGCTTTTACCATGTCTCCGGAAAATCCGGATAAAAAATTTCTGCCAATCGTTGCGATACTAGAGAGAATCGCATATTGCGTAGCTGTGTACTTTCTGTTCGTGATGCTTGCAAGGTAAGTAATAAAAGCCGCAGATCCCATTCCGGACGCAATATCTTCAAATAACACAGTAACGGCAAGAGCCCACTTCTCTGGCCCGGTGAAGGTAATCAATGCGAACAATCCGGTTGATAGGGACTGCATGATACCGAAAATCCAAAGAGATCTGAAGACACCAAGTGTGTAGACGACCGCACTACCGATAAAAAGTCCAAACAAAGCGGCAGAGAGTCCAAATATTTTTGCAATCAATCCTATATCCTGATTTGAATAACCCATCTGAACATAAAAAGGAGTTAACATGGCTCCTGACATCGCATCGCCAAGTTTGAACAGAAACACAAAGAGCAAAATGATAAACGCTTTTTCACGAGAAAAAAATTCTCTAAATGGATCAATGATTGCAGCTCTTAAACTTTTGGAACCTGAAAGGCCTGGAACCTCCGGTTCGCGAACTGTAAGCGTAACAATGAATCCAACCAGCATAAAGAGAGATAAAAAATAATATAGGCCATGCCAATTCAGTTTTATCCAAGGGGAATCAACCAGGCTTACTCCTAATCCACCTGTCACCAGCATAGCGATTCGATAGCCGTACTGATTAATGCTTGATCCTAGCGGCAATTCTTCATCGGTTAAATATTCGCGGCGAAAAGCATCCGTAGCAATATCTTGTGTGGCACTAAAAAATCCAATGAAGACACAAACAACAGCCATTACGGAAAGTGATTCTTTTGGGTTTAGAGTTCCTAAAAAGGCGATGCACGCCATAAGTAACAATTGTGTTGTCAGCATCCACGAGCGTCTCCTGCCGGCGGAAAACAACGTGAATCGGTCAAGAACGGGCGCCCATACAAATTTCAATGAATAGGAAAGTCCTACCCAGCTGAAATAGCCGATTGTGCTGATATCCACTTCTTCGCGGGCCATCCACATTTTTAAAGTACTACCGATAAGTAGCAAAGGAACGCCGCTGGAAAACCCCAGTAAAAAGACAATAAGCATTTTCTTGCTGAAATAAGCTTTAAAAAAACTAGAGAGGTTTCGCACACTTAGCTCCACTGCCGATATGCCGCCATAATAAGGTAAAGATCGAAATACCGCAAAGATTCTTTACACTAATTTTTTACAATACAATTTTTGAATATCAAATTACGAAGTGCGCCTTGGAGTTTTTCGTGAAGATACCTTAAAACCAATTCAAGTTATTGGGGATTGTGTTGTGAGTATGAAATGGACCATCGCTATTATATTAGCACTGACCGGTTTGAGCGCCATGGCGGGTAACAAAGAGGCGCAAATAATAAACCGGCTGTGTGGTGATAGCATTGGGGCCTACTTGAATATGAAGCCGATCTTTGAGGATGATAGGGGTATCATCCTCAAAGGTTTCGGTGCCTACTGGAACGAAGACCATTATTTAGACAAATCTGGGACGGTCTCTGTTCTGTTTTCTTCTGAAAATGTTATTTATTTCTACAGTGAAGAAAGCGACGTCGCAGGCGAAGTTTACCATTGCAATAGCCATACAGGCGTTATTTCCGTTCCTATCAGTGATTTCTCGCATTATCCAAGCTGCGACAACGTTAAAAAGTCTTTAGATAATGAAGCCAATCGCGGCGCCGTCTACTACGACTACTGCTCTGAAATTCTATAAAAGCATTCTATCAATTCTTACTATAGTTTCTTACTTCAATTTCTTACCCCAAGTACTTACTGTGCAATACGTTTATAATTTAGACTTGTATTCCTTTCGTCTTCTCGGATACTTGAGGTATCCGACTATAAGGAGGAATCATGAAGCTCCACTTGGAACGAAGCATTTCGGTATCTAAGCCGGCATCTGTTGTTTACGGAATTATTTCTGATTTAAATTTTTGGAATACCTGGTCGCCATGGATCCACATGGAACCAACATGTAAAACTCATATCTCGGGGCTTCACGGTGTTGGCCAAAGCCAAACTTGGGACGGCGATGTCATCGGCTCAGGGAAAATGACAATCGAACATTTGGAAGGCAGTAAGATTGTTAAAATTAAGTTGGAATTTTTCAAACCATGGAAGAGTGTGTCTGCCGTCACATTTAAGATTACTGAAAAAGATCCGAATAACTGCGAAGTCACTTGGATTATGGAAGGGACGTTGCCGATTTTTATGATCTTCTTCAAAAAAATGATGACGGCTTACATGCAATCGGATTTTGACCGCGGCTTAAAAATGTTAAAAGAATTTGCTGAGACTGGAACAGTTCCAAGCCGTTCTTCTTATTTGGGACAAAAACAACAGGAAGCATTTCAAATTGTTGGAAAGACTACAGCTTGTAATATTGTTGATCTTTCAACGTGCATGCACCGAGATTTTTCTGAATTGAATGAGCTCATGAAAAAGCAAGAGCTCAACCCGCCAATTAAAGTGCTCGCGGTTACACATGATTTTAATATTCCGAAAGGCACTTGCAAATATACGGCGTCTTTTGCTTATCGACCTGATCAAGAAGTAAAAGTTCCAGCCGGATTTACGCATGAAAAATACGATGGCCATAATGCCATTTCGGTTGATCACTACGGAGCTTACCGCTTTTTAGGAAACCCATGGTCGATGGCTATGAGTTATCAGCGCGGTAAAAAACTGAAATTTCTTAAGAAGGTTCCGTTGTACGAAGTTTACGTGACTATGCCTGACGGCAGACCTGAAAAAGACATTCACACTCAAATTTTTGTTCCGATAAAATAAAAACAACATTGAAAGGACATCACGATGAATAAAATTAAACCATGCTTTATGGTTCCTGAGATGACAAAAATTCAGTCATTAGCGCTACTGCTTTTGAGATTGGTTGTAGGCGTTGCAATGATGTATCACGGCTCTGGAAAAATTCAGAATCCGTTCGCCTGGATGGGCCCAGATGGCCCACCGGCAATACTTCAGGCAATGGCAGCGTTGTCAGAATTCGGCGGAGGCCTGGCGTTGATACTTGGATTGGTAACCCCGCTGGCAATGTTAGGGTTAGCCTGTACTATGGCAGTGGCTACTCATATGCACGCCATTAAAAGAGGGGACCCGTTCGTCAGTATGACCGGCGGACCGGCTTTTGAATTGGCACTTGTATTCTTCAGCATCGCCGTTGTGTTTATTTTTGTCGGCCCGGGAAAATTTTCTTTAGATAGAATTATTTTCGGCGAAAAAAAGTAACTGTTTACTAAAGGTAAAGGGCTGCGTTCAATCGCAGCCCAGTATCATCTTGCAGGTTTCCATTTCTTTATTGATCAAAGCTATAGAACGTTTCAATTTTTTAATTTCAACATCGTCCAAATCTTTTTCTAGTGCGGCCACAACATACGGGTGCTTTTTAAGCCACTGACCGTAGCGTGAAGCATACGTCGGGGGAATTCCTATTCGGAGCGCCGCCTGGTGCGCGTTTGAGTCTGACAAGAATTCCACGATGAACTTCAATGTTTCCAGCGTTAGCAGGTTTTTGTGGGCTTTTAATTTAGAAGAAAATCCCATTTGGCGAATTCTCATTTTTTTCCTTTCTTCTCTATTAAACTTCAGATCCTTCGATCGCTTCCATTGTGCCCATTAGGCCGTTGTTGAAATCATGAAAAGCCTGGCGGATTTCCTGCTCTGTATTCATCACAAAAGGCCCATAACCCACGATAGGCTCATTTAGTGGCTGACCCGCTAAAACAAGAAACCGGCTATCGCTCTCTGCTTTTAATTGCAGAGCTGTGCCTTCTGATTCGAACACGCCCAGTTCAGCTTCATTGATGTTGCCGCCGTCAGAATTTTTTAGATTTCCCGACAATAAAAAGACAGTGCAAGTATGATCTTTAGGAACTTCAAAATTTGCGGTTTTACCGGCTGTTAGATTCACATCCCACAATTCTATTGGTGAAAATGTATTAGCAGGTCCGGAAGTTCCATTGAAACTTCCGGCAATGATCCGAACGGTGCCGCCCTCAATTTTAACAGCAGGAATTTTGTCGTTAGTGATTCCCTGGTAGCGGGGCTTATCCATTTTATTTTTAGCCGGAAGATTCACCCAAAGTT
>JANWIU010000187.1 GCA_025449725.1 Pseudobdellovibrio sp. | reverse complement strand
TAATTATGGTGATGGCCGCAACGGATGCCCGCACAACCAGTTTCAGAGCTTTGGTCCTAAATGCCAGCTACGAACCGCTCCGTATCATTTCATGGCAAAAAGCTTTGTTAATGTGGTTTCAAGAAAAAGTAGAAATTCTCGAGTATCACTCGGCGATGGTCCGGTCTGTCTCTGACTCGTTTAAATTACCAAGTGTTCTTCGTTTGAAATCATATGTGAAACCGAAACGCATCGACGGTGTACGCTTTTGTCGTGAAAATGTTTACATTCGCGATAATTACACTTGTCAGTACTGCCAAATAAAAATGAATTACAAAGAATTAACTATTGATCATGTGGTCCCCGCCTCACAAGGCGGTCCGAAGACTTGGACTAATGTGGTCACCGCTTGTCGCAGCTGCAATCAGGTGAAGGCAAACAGAACACCTGAAAAAGCAAAGATGCCGTTGCAGCGGCCGCCTCGTGCCCCCAATTGGCTGCCGGTTGTTGAGTTCAGTCTAACCGTGCAGCAAGATGAAAAATCGTTCAGTCTCTGGAAAGATTATTTGAGATTCAAGACCAACTGAAGTTAAATAACTTCTATGCAAAACCCCCAAAATTCTACCTCTGAAAATTTTAAAGTCGGCTTTATTTCTGCCACCGACACAATGGATTTGCGAATGCGTATTTTGCGGCCTCTTCATCCGCGCGAAGCTTGTGAATATGCTGAAGACAATTTACCGGCGACGTTTCATCTGGGTGTAACTGATTCCGAAGGCAAAGTTATCAGTAACGGCACTTTTATGCAGCAAGGACACAGTCATTTTCCAAATGTAAAATTACCTTACCGTTTGCGCGGAATGGCCACCGACCCGGCATTTCAAGGGCAAGGACTTGGCAGAAAAATTATTCTGGCAGCAGAAGAAGAACTTAAAAAACGAGGATGCGATCTACTTTGGTTCAATGCCAGAGTCAGCGCCGAAGTTTTTTACAGCAAATTGGGTTATACAGCTATACCTGAAATTTTTGATATTCACCCGATCGGGCCTCACAAAGTGATGTTCAAATCCTTTAAGAGTGTCTGAACGGCCCAGCGTGCGGAAGGTGCTATTTCTTTTCCTGTTAAACCATAACCCTCTTGCAAGTCATTCCACATCTGCGCACTGATCAAATTGGCTACGAATCGAATTTTTGTAAGCGACTCTTTTGGAATGTCGCCTTCTTTCAAGGGCTTTCCGGCAACTTCAAATATTATTTTTTTAATTACCATTTCATGAAAGCGCTTTCTGAGAATGCGCCGGGAAAGCTGGCCGAAGTTTGTATACAAATAGGCTTTAAAAAGTTTTTCGTACCTGTCAAATACCTCATACGAAAAAGCAGCGTAATCAGAAACACTTAACTTTTCAATTTCCGCACCGATAGAAACCAGATATTTTGAAAGATAGTCTTCGATTTCATGGTTAAGCTTTTCTTTGTCTCCAAAAAAACGAAACAGTGTGCGCATCGAAATCTTAGTTTTTTTTGCCAGCAACTGCAAAGTTACATCCTGGCCGGAGTTTTCTACAAGAAGGTCCACGTAAGAATCGATGATTTTTTGCCTGCTGAGGTTAGACTTTTTTTCACGAGCAGTATTGTCATACTTTCGCAGTGATTTTTTTAGCGCATCTGTCGGTTTCTTTTTACTTTTTTTCGCCATGAGTATTTCCATAGGTGACATCGTTTTTAGGCAGGTCGGGCTTCGTAAAAAATTTAACTTTCTTGAAATATAATTTTATGGCTTGCATGTGAATGCGAAGCACCACCAACGGCGTCATCCAACCATATTGCAGTATCAAATTTACAGGACTTATTTCATCTAAGGCCGATAAATCCCCTTTGATCCACGTGATCAAGCGTTTAGATTGGTCTGCCGCAAAAAAATTAATATGAGCGGTAACACTGGTTGGGCTTAGTTCAAAGCGGAATTTATACTGACCATTAATCGGAAAAAACGGTGAAACATGGAATTCTTTTTGGGCGGTAATCCATTGGTTGTTAAGATTTACTGCGGGCTCATTCAGCCAATAGTAATGTTTTTCGCCAAAGGTGTTGTTCACTTCGCACATGACAGCAGAAAGATTTTCTCCGGTAAAAAAATACCAGAAGTTAACCGGATTAAATACATAACCGAACATCTTAGGAATAGTTTGCAGAAAAATCCGGTCGTAATTCTTACCGCGTATAAACTGAAAATTTTTTGCAGCGAAAGCTTCGATTTCGTCCTTCAAGCTTCCGGAGTTTTTATCTAAATAGTCGGACGAACTAAAACTTAAAAGGCGAAAGTAGCGTTTACTTAAAATATGATTCAGCTTTTCAGTCTCATCGACGGAAAAATAGAGATTGAAAATCGGATAGCGAAAGCTATTAGAAGCCGTTTCGCTTCTTGAATGATAGACATGTCCTTGCAAGATACTGAGTCCGCTCACGAAACTCCTATGCTCTTAAAGCAACAGGTTCAGGGCGTGCCGGTTTATTAAGATCAGCACTTTCATATTTAGTCGTAACAGACCATGGCACTTGAATGCCGAAACAGTTCGCCACATTCACTGCACTGAGAATTCCATCTTCGTGAAAACCATAACGGGTCCACGCTCCAGCATGATAAACGCCGTCATTACCTTGAAGTCCCGGCAGATCCTTTTGAGCATCTATCGCCTTCTGATCGAACATCGGGTGAGTGTAATCGACACTGAACAAGGTGTCTTTGGGGCTGCCCGACGGATTCAAGCTTAAGAAAATATCTGTATTTGTGTTCAAGGGCTGAAGGCGGTTCAGATAATAGGTTAAAGAAACGTTGTTAGAAAAAGTCGTTTTTAAATTGGCCTGAACACACCAAGAAGCCCAGCATTTTTTATTGACCGGCATCTGAGATTGATCGCGGTGTAAAACCGCCCTGTTAGGAACCACTTGAAACGAATTTAAAAACTTTGTGACGCCTTCATGTGAAGTTTTTAAAATCTTACGGGTCACTGCCGGTGCAGTTGCAAAAACGACCTTATCAAAAAGCATTTCGCCTTTTACAGTCGTGAGTTTTAATTTATCCCCGTCTTTTTCAACAGACAAAACTCCTTCATTAAGGTGAATGTGCTCTAATCGTTGAGCGATTATGTTTACGTAATTACGAGATCCGCCCTTAACAGTCTTCCACTGCGGACGGTTGTTCACTTGCAATAATTTATGATTCAAAAAGAATGTTAAAAATGTCTCAGCAGGAAAGTCGAACATTTTTTGTTCCGGAGTAGACCAAATCGCAGCCAGCATCGGCAACACATACCATTCCGCCAGCTCTTTTGAAAATTTCATTTCTTGGAGCAGATCAGCGACCGTCCAACGATTAAGGCGCGAAAGCTCACAGTTGGTTTCTGCCTGTTTATGAAATTTTACGATGTCAAAAAGCAAACGGTAAAAGCGCGGACTTAACAGGTTTTTTCTTTGCGCGAACACGGTGTTCATGTTGTCGCCCGCCCACTCTAAGTTACGTTCCGGCACTCTGATAGATAGCGACATATCAGAATTGACTGTCTCAACACCGAGATACTCGAACATTCCTTTTAGGTGTGGGTAAGTTAGATCATTGTAAACCAGGAAACCCGTGTCTACAGCGACAGACCGGCCTTCCACCTGAATGTCAGATGTGTGAGCGTGGCCGCCTAAACGCGAATCGTTTTCAAATAAATGGACTTCATGCTTTGATGACAACAGCAAACTGCTGCCGAGACCTGCTATTCCGGAACCAATAACGGCAATCTTTAATTTCATACATCAAGCTTAATTTGGTGTCACAAATGGTGTCACTAAAATTCTTCTATTTTTTAGGGAACCAAGGTACGAAAATAGAGGTCCTGCGTTGGTATTCGCGGTAGGCATCTCCCCTTGATTTAACTGATTGGGCCTCAGAAGGCGGCACGCCTGTCACTTTTAGCAGCAAAAGCAGAATGCTCAACGGCGCGTACACCGACCACCAGATAGAACCGGTACCCAGCCAGAAAATAAAATAACTGAACCAGATACAGCTTTCGAAAAAGTAGTTGGGATGACGAGAGTAGTTCCATAATCCGACGTTACAAACCTTTCCTTTATTCGCCGGGTTGGATTTGAAGCGGCTCATTTGACTGTCCGCCACCGCTTCACCGCAGATGGAAATCAAAAACGCAATGACGCCGAAGATTTCGAATAAACTCAAGTTTTCATTGGGATTATTAAAAACAATAATCGCCGGAAACGTAAGGAATGAAACACTTGCCGCCTGCATTAGGAAAAAGTAAAGAAACCGCTGTTCGTAATCTGCACCGTATTCTTCACGCAGCTTCATATAGCGTGTGTCTTCTTGCGGATGGTGAGATTTGATTCGTTTTGTAAGGAAAATTCCAAGTCGCAAACTCCACAAACCCATAATGGCGAGAAACAGAAGTTTTCGGACGGAATCACCTGAGCACAGAATATAGAATGCGATAGCGTGCAGAAAAAACGCAAAAGACCAAGCCGCATCTATCACGCTGAAGTTTTTAACCCTGATCGCAAAAATCCAAACCCAGTAAAATAAAACAAAAGTAAGTCCGATAGTGACTGCAAATATTTCTAATACCGGCATATTTAACCTCTCAAAATATGGTATACAAGCAAGGCAACAAAGTATAGCGTTAAAGTCATGATCATATCATTCACTCAGAAACTTCTTGTTAAAGAATTTGTTGAAATCGTTTCAGAAACTAACGGGATATCGCTGGTCGACACTCTTGACCTGATGTTGTCGTCATCGCTTAAAGCGAAAAATGCTGAGGCTTATGAATGGGTTTCAGAATACCGCGAATTGCTGAATCAGTTCATGGTTAACAAAATCGATTTGCGCATTTTACGCCAGCACAAGTTCAATTCCGTCTTAGAAGAATTTTTTCGCAGGTTTCCGCTTAAGTACCGCGAAGAACATATTCACCTTTCCGGCTCTTTAACCGCTGAATTCGTTTGGAGCCAGTTAAAGCCCTTAGTAGAAGGCTCAAATGCTTCGATTTATGAAAGAAAGATTAAAAATGTATATGGCCCGGATGCCTGGCCTATTACCTCCGCAGCTGATGTAGAAAAGCTGATCCGCTTAAAAGAAACAGAAGGTTTTTCAACTTATCTGCGGATTTTATTTTTACCGAGTCTGATTTTTATTTCTCGCCAGGCACATACGGATGCAGCCTATCACATGGCCAGCGAACTTTATAAAAAACACAATGTGGGATCGCTTCGTCTTAAGTTTATGCTTAATCGCGCGACCTCTAAATCTGACGATAAGATTCCGGGACTTGATCAAGTGACCTCTGAGGATGTTTTACTGGGATTATATGACGGCTTCAAAGCCTTCCAAAAAGACCACCCTGACTTTAGATTCATTCTTTCGCCGTCTTTCAGAAAAGAAACTAATTACTTCGATGAAAGCAAGTTCACCACCCGAAAAGATCATTTCATGCATCAAATCGACGAGATCCTGGGACTACTGGATAAGTATCCGTTTCTGGGAGAACATGTAAATGAAGTAGATACTGTCGGCGATGAAAAAGAAATGTACCGCAAAGAACACTTCTTTGAACTTCAGCACGGTTTTAGAAAGCTGCAGTACCGTGGCTTCCAAATTAAATCCCATCACGGCGAAACGTGGCATACTTTAAAAAAAGGAATTCAGGCCGTCGATAATGCGATGAACATTTGGCAAATTGATGCTCTTGAGCACGGTATAAGCCTTGGGATAAATCCTAACCTTTATTTTCATCAACTGTACCAGCGGACAATCAAAAATAATTTAAGCGGCCAGCCGTTGGATCCAAAAGGGCACGACTACAAAGAATTGATTGATCTGAACTGGGGTGCACACGAGAGTATCCTTAAAAAAATTCTTTCTGCCGAAACCTTAAGTGATAAAGACAGAACACAATTTTTAAAAATTAAATTCCATACAGCGCGCGCGATAGAACAATACCAGCATGATGTGTTGAACCGACTGATTCAAAAAGGCGTTTCATTGATCTCACTTCCTTCTTCAAATAACAAGTTAACTGAAAAGTTCAGAGACTACAAAGATCACCCGTTCTCTTGGTGGGAAAAGAAAAGCGTGAAGCTGGGGCTGGGTACAGATAATTACTACACGCTAGGTACCAATTACATTTCTGAAATGATGATTCTGTTACTGACCGATGCCGCCAATTTAAAAATCACCAAATTGTTGATGGTAACCACCGGCGAAACCCGCCGGCCATTTATCAGTCAACTTCTCTGGAAAATGAGAAAGGATGTAAACAGTCATGTTTAAATCATGGATTCAATCTTCTGCTTGGAAGCAAGTATGTATTTTATTATTAGGATTCGCCAGCGGGTTGCCATTGGCACTGACAGGCCAATCGATGCAGGCGTGGCTCACTATCGACGGCATTGATATAGCCACGATCGGCTTCTTCAGCCTGGTTGGCTTACCTTACACGTTCAAATTTTTATGGGCTCCGTTAATGGACAGATTTGAGCCTCCATTTTTCGGCCGCAGAAAAGGCTGGCTGGTTCTAACACAACTTTTGCTGTGCCTGTTTTTGGGAATAATGGCGAAGGTTTCTCCTGCCGCCAGCACGACACTGTTTGCGATGTGCGCGGTGGCTGTTGCGTTTTTATCCGCATCTCAGGATGTGGTGATTGACGCTTACAGAACGGACTCTCTGACTCAAAGCGAGCGCGGCCTGGCCTCTTCTTTGACGGTGTTCGGTTACAGGCTGGCGATGATATTATCCGGCGGTATCGCCTTCATCTGGGCTGATCCGGTGAGTGGCAATGGGTGGAGCTGGTCGCAAATTTATATTATTATGTCGACCATCATGGGTCTTGCCGCTTTGGTATCGGCATTTCTTATTCCTTCACTTTCTGCGGACAAAGTAGCACCGAACACAAATGCGAAAAATGATTTAATCGGGTTTCTAGCTGTATTGGCCACTGTCGTCGCAGGTTATTATTTCACTAAAATTGTTGCGACACCGGTATCTGAAACAATTATCTCTCCGCTTTTTCCGCCGGGTGCAGATGGTGCGGTTGATCCGAATATGAAAAAGTGGGCTGATTTGTTATCTCTGGTTATGGGAATTGCGTTTACGCTGCCTCTAGCTTGGTGGGCTTCTAAAAAAGCAAAATTCGAAACACTTAATAATTCCTTACAGAATTATTTCAGTATTAAAGGTGCTGTTAGTTTTCTGCTTTTTATTATTCTGTACAAATTAGGAGATGCCTTCGCGGGCTCACTGACGACTCCGTTTCTTTTAAAGGGAATGGGTTTTGCGCAGGCTGAAATCGGCGTGATTAATAAAGTCATCGGTCTATGGCTTACAATCTTCGGCGCGATCGCAGGCGGCGCTATAATGATTCGCTTGGGGCTTTACCGCTCGCTGATGATCTTCGGGATACTTCAACTGATTTCAAATATGGGATTCTGGTTAGTTGCCGTACTCGGCAAGGGCGCATGGGGAAGCTTTCCTCTTCCCGCCTTTGATTTGATTATCGTTTCTTTAAAAGAAACGTCGAACGTCGACTGGCTTTTACTGACTGCCGTTGGTTTTGAAAATGTTACGGGTGGTATGGGAACAGCAGCTTTTGTTGCGTTTTTAATGGCGCTTTGTAATCAGAAATTTACAGCGACTCGGTACGCTTTGCTTTCAGCATTCTCTGCCGTTGGGCGCGTATGGGTTGGCCCACTTGCAGGTGTGCTAACTGCCAGTATTGGTTGGCCGATGTTTTTTATTATTTCAACAATATTTGCGATTCCGGGTTTATTTATTCTTTAGAGACTTCGTGCAGTCGTAAAAGCCTTCGAAACGCCAGAAGGCGTTCCGTTAGACGATTAAAAAATCTAAGTGGTTTTAGCCGGGATATTACATGCGTAACCCGGCTTTAAATAACTTTCTTTGTCAGATGCTGCTGGCTTTCGTAATTTAAAGCCGCTCATATCCTGAGTAAAAGTTTGCAAACATTGTTCAAGCTGATTCAGAGACACGTGATTAAGCGTGTCTTTTTCAACGTTATAAGTAATGTACAAATAAGTTAAATC
>JANWIU010000186.1 GCA_025449725.1 Pseudobdellovibrio sp. | reverse complement strand
ATAAAACATCGAGACATGTCTACCGATAACTTCGTCCTGGCTATAGCCCGTAATCCGTTGTGCACCGACATTCCAGGTTGTAATCAGCCCGTCAGGATTTAACATGAAGATCGCATAATCTTTTACAGCATCAACCAATAGCCGGAATTTTTCTTCGCTGGTGATAAGCGTCTGATTGGCGGTAATCATTCGCTGGTTCATCATCTTTTGCGCCATCGAACTGATAAGTGCCAGCCCAAGAACCAACATTGTTGCCGAAACGACTGCTATAATAAGACCTGACGACACTAAAACGTTTGAACCGCCATTTTCAGTAATACCGGTATGTCTAAAAGAAGCCGCATACATTCCTGTATAATGCATTCCTGATACCGCGAATCCCATGGCAACAGCGGCAAAGAAGATCTCAATCTGCCGTTCGCTATGGGATCTAAAACGAGTCAGAATAAACAGCGCCGCAAAAGAGGCTACGAGAGCAATAGCGATGGATAATGTTACTAAAAATAAATTCCAATGAATAACCGCATTCACCCTCATCGAATACATTCCAATGTAGTGCATACCTGTAATAGCAGCGGCCATGGCCACGCCACCCGACGTGAGAGAACCGATCGGGACATGTTCGCGACTAACAATAAAAAATGCCACTGCAGAAGCGACTATCGCAACGATTACAGAAAGTGCCATCAGAGGTAAATCATAGGCCATCGTCATGCCCGGCATTTCAAAAGCCAACATTCCGATAAAATGCATGCTCCAAATACCAAAACCCATCGCGATGGCACCGGTCACAAGCCAAAGAGACTGATGAAGCCGTCCCCTTGTTTGCGACATGCTACTTGCTAAATTCAAAGCAACGTAGGACGCAAAGATCGCGACCAAAACAGAAATAACGACCAACAAAGGATCGAAGCGGGATTCCATTAACATAATGCACGTTGGTATAACACAAGGAGGTCTAAAATGTATTGCAATCAGACCGTGTAGTCCGAGGATTAAGTTTTCTTAAAATAACTTAGAAAAAGTAATGCCCACTGCAAACTTATTGCGCTGCGAACTAAACACAAATCACTGTAATGCTTACGCTTTAGTGAAAATTCGGGGCCGCGAATTTGATGCCTTTTTTAAGCGCACCCGCTTCTTCCACTGGTATTTTTTCATATTCAACTGATCACCGATAGAAAAGGTAATCCCTTCAGTTTCAAGAAGGCGCTTTTGTTTTTTATAATTATGAGATGCGCGGTCGAAAGAAATTTTTCCTTTAGAGTTTAAAACACGGTGCCAAGGCAGTTTATATAATGTGGAACAAGAGTGAAGTATCCATGATACTCCTCGTGAACCTTGAGGCTTACCGGCCAATTCCGCGATTTGTTTGTAAGTAGCAACCTTACCGCGCGGAATATTTTTTATCTGAACTAAAACTTTTTTTGTAAAATCAGAAACAACTGAAACAGCCAAACATTCCCCCGGCGGCGCTTACATGCGGAAGCCAGATTCATCATAACTTGAAACCTGTCTTCGGGCCACCCGGAAATTCCGGCTTAGTGATGTCGAGCCATTTCTATACAGCTGCCGGCAGCCTTCCTGCAAAAGTCCGCACATTTCCTGGCTAGGTCATCATCTGCCATTGTGTCGCAGTCTGCAGCGCAAGCATTGCAAATTTCTGCGCAAATTTCGCAAACTGCATAATAATATTCTGATCTTCGAATTAAAAAATCCGCCGAGGTCTGACAGGCGCTCGCACAATCGCCCAGCGCAGCCAAATGAAATGGCGCCGCCATCGTTCCGCCTTTGCGAATACAGTGAGCGGCCAACTGGGTACAGCTTTGGTAACAATCAAGACAGTTTTGAATACAGACTTCCATCAAAGATGATGATGAGGCCATAAAACTTGATTTATCGAAACTCTTCTGATTGTAAGTTTGCATATTACATCCTATTCAATTTTAGTTTTTAAATTTTGAGCTTCAGTTAAATGGTTGGACACCGTCTCACGGGTTTTCACTAAGTGAGAACGCATAGCTTCCGTCTTTGCATTCGGAATTAAGTTTGCGTCCAGCAGATTAAGAGCTTTTTGGTGCGCATAAAATTGTAGCTGCAAATAGGCAGTATCAAATGAATCTCGCGATTCCTTTTTAAGATTTTTATTCGCATCCTTTGCCTCTTGCTTCAGTGATTTACTTAACGCCGATGTATCGCGATCCGTAAGTTTCGTAAGGGCTCTGGTTTGCTTTTTATTTTCTCGATGATGTTTAACCATCATTTTTGCGAATTCCCTGACCTCTTTATTTTTAGCTTTCTTCAGGGCGATCTCCGCCGCATCCATTTCGCCTTCGTTTACTGTCAAAAGAACTTTTGCGATTTGCCCGTCAGTTGTCAGTGTTGAGTCGGCAGCGGTACCTGTTTGCGTAGAAACTGTACCTGTTGTGCCGGTGCTTGAAACCGCAGTCGTCATGGAAGTCCCAGATTGGGCCTTTGCAGCCAACGATATCATAAGCGCGGCTATTAAAATTATTTTACTCATTATTAAGTTCTCCTTACATTTGTGCTCGTATCAGAGAAAGCAAGAAGGGTGCCGCGAACAAACTAGCCACTTCCTGTTTTCCAGTTTGGATCGCGCATTTTTTTAGACTGTGGGGATCCCATTTGCCGCAAAAAAATACTTAATATTCCCAGGCTCGCGACCGAAAAAAATTCACTTTGCCAGTTTTGAAACGATTCAAACCAAAATTTATCCTCCGAAAAAACGTCCACAAATGAAATGCCGGGCTTTCCTTCGGTTGCATGCTCTTCGTTGATCAAGTTGTAACTGCTTTTGGCGTGAAGCAGAAAAAAAATTAGAAACAGTCCCAACAGCGCCAAGGTTAAGGAATATTCATATAACCGGAAGAGAACCGGTCGCTGTGCCCTTTGCTGCCGGCAGTATTTAACCTCCAGCATTTCCATTTGGCTGTCTTCGTTACTCATATCTTCCGGTAATTTTTTAGATTCTGAAGAGCCCCTTTGATAGAGATAGGTGCTTAAAATAACAAAAAGACCCATCTGTAAAAATTCAGACTCCATATTTTCAGCCATGCTACTGATAAAGTGATCGCTTTTTAGATATTCAAAATAGGAAGGCAGTGCCAACAGACCTTCATGGACACGGTCATCATTGTAAGCTCCCAAGCCTGCGTGAATCTGGCCAAAAACGGAAAGAATGAAAAGTGTCATCAACACGATTGTCATTCCACATTTTTTCATGCGACAAAATTCCCCTATGCTGCGAACTTTTGACCAGTTGTTGCCCTACCACCTGAGACCGTCGCCTTTCAATCAGCACAGGACATGCCACTTTCCGGGTATGGTCAGAAATTTGCTACTCAAGAGCGGAACTGCGACTTCAGCAAAAAATTTCGAAAGGAAACAAATGGATTACGTGAACAAGTCATCTTCATCGGTTCAGAGAAGATACCGTTCTTACGAAGTTCAGCAAAAAGATCTCGTCTGTCTTTCGCCTAACGCTACTTTGGCGGAAGCTGCCAAGCTCATGCGAAAAAATCAGGTCGGCGCCATTATCGTTGTTGAAGACCGCGAAGGCAGTTCTGCTCCGGTTAGTATTATTACCGACCGTGATATCGCCCTGCAGGCTGAAACGGGCGATCTGAATTCGTGCAAAATCGCAAACTATATGAATGATACATTAACGACGGCTCATATAGGTACGGACGAATTTGAATTGGTTCGTATTATGAAAGAAGCCGGGGTTACACGGCTTCCCTTAGTCGACGATCAAGGATCTCTTGTGGGAATTGTAACTGCAAAAAAACTTTTGCAGATTTTTTCTCAGGGTTTAAGTGACCTTACACAAATTGCAGAACGTCAGCACCAAAACGAACGCTCACATCACTGAATTTATTAACAAGGAGATTGTATGGTCATAGTCGAATTTTCACTTAATCCTTTAGATCAGGGTTCGAGCATTGCAAAACCCGTTTCCCGGGCGGTAGATATTATCAGCCGTTCAGGCCTGTCGTATGAACTGGGCGCAGTGGGTACTACAATCGAAGGTGAACTTGATGAAGTGATGGATTTACTTACTGAATGTATCGAAGATCTTTCAAGAAATTCCGAGCGCGTGGCGTTTTCTATTCAGGGAGACTTCCGAACAGATGGTTACCCGCGTCTGAAGAAAAATGTGAAGCGAGTCGAACAGACTCTCGGCCGCAACATCAATTCCTAATTAAACCGCCGGGTTTTTCGAATTCTGGCGGGTTTTGTACCACATATATCCATGAAAGAATAAAGCAATCAGCCACTTAACCCAGATAGCAGTGGCTCCGTAGGCATAGCCGTAAATTCCTGTAGTTATTGAAGTGACTACACCAAGCGCGTGCAAATGAACCCGCTGAGGCATGACAATCGATACCAAAAACAAGATCGTTGAAGACCAGCCGATCAACTCAATTACGATACTTTTTTCCGCCATTTTTTTCTCCGCTTTTCAGAAATCTATTATCTAAAATAATTACATGTCGACCTCATGGATTGTCCACTAAGTTTACAGGCGCTTCTGTTTAAAACGTCTGTATTCAAATTGATCACCTGGCACAGGAACCGCAATAGCCCGCAGTGAATCAAAAAAATCGGGCTTAATAAGGAGCGACTTCATGTCTTTTATTCGTAATGCATCTTTGGCGATCGTAACTGTACTTGCCGGCGCCAATTTACTTGCGAAAGACTTTTTTCTTGAATCGCTTAAACAGGCGGCTCGCCCTACTTTTAACTTAGCAGATTCCGCAGGAAAAATTTCTTACTACAAATTGATGCAACAGTCGATTTATCCGCGAATGGCAGAACAGTCTGAATCTGCAAAGCCGGGTTCTACCAATGAAACTGAATTAGCGCGCGGAAACGGCGTCTCGGTAAAGCTAAGTGATAACAATTTTAATGTTCATATTAACTTTCCGCTGTTATCAACGGGCGGCCGCAGCTACGGCTGGACACGCGGCCAAGTAGGTGACTGGTCTGACAAAATGTATCTTGATAATTTAGGTGATGTTGTTGCTACGGGCGACAAACGTGATATTGCTAAATTTTATGAAGTCGTTGTCAGAATTCTCGGCGCTTGTGAGGCACGCGAACTTGATACTTTAAGAAACGATTCTCAGCGAGTGGTAACTAACTTTATCGCGATTTACACGGCCGAAGAATATCGCGCAATGGTTCCGACAGACCCACACCGTAACTGGGATGCGGCGCTGTTTGAAACAACACTATTGGGCTCTTTTCACGGCGGGCAATCACGGTTTACAAAGTTTTACCTGGGCCGCTTCACCGCCACTTCTAAAAAACAGGATTCCGGCGTTTACGGTAAAACAAGACCGGGGCCGACTTACGACAGTGCTCCTTCTAAACGCGCAGAAATGAATGACTACTGGCAATTCAGCGCTGATCCTGAATCAAAACGCAGCGGGATTAACGTAACCCGAAAAGATTTTGAATTAATGGGAAGTGCGATCACCCGATACGAATCTATTCGTCAAAATGAAAATCTTAAAAGGGTACAACGAATCGTCGGAAGAGACCGTAATGTGGTTCGCGCTATCGCTACCTTCTTTACAAAAAATCGATCACAAAACGTAAATCAAATAGACGAACTGGCTTCAGCCGTTTCCGATCTGATGATGGACGTTTATAGTGATGCAGATCAAATTACCGAATGGCTGAATTCAAATCAAAATTCGGCTGAGCTCAACTAAACTACGCAAACAAGGCCCCTCTGGCGCATCTGTTGCTGTGAAAACAGTGATGGGTGCGCCAAACTTTTTTAATCTGGACAGAAATTCTTGCGCGCAATAGAATCTGCGAATGACAACCCCCACTCACTGCCCGAAATGCAATAGCGAAAACATTTATCAAGACGGTCTCAATTGGACATGCCCTGAGTGTTTTGCGGAATGGAATCCTGAAGAGGCTTCTGTTGAAGCTGCGGGCACTGAAGATTCCGGCGTTATTAAAGATGCTAACGGAAACATTCTGCAAGATGGTGACACCGTAACTGTTATTAAAGACCTAAAAATCAAAGGCAGCTCTTCTTCCGTTAAGGTTGGTACTAAAGTCAAAAACATCCGTTTAACTGACGGGGCCGACGGCCATAACATCTCCTGCAAAATAGAGGGATTTGGCGCCATGAATTTAAAATCAGAATTTGTTCGAAAAGTTTAAAGCCTTTAAAACAGCCAAAAGTTTTAATTTTTACTTTCATTTTCATTGGCCATTTACAGAAAATTTACATAAACTATCGCAATGCTTGAATTGACTCAAAAGGGCCTCTACTGCCCTGCCGGAGATTTTTATATTGATCCGTCAGGAAAGGTCGACCGAGCTGTGATTACTCATGCTCACAGCGATCATGCCAGACGTGGCGGCCAACTTTATTTTTCTACCGTATCCGGCGAACCACTGCTGCGTGCGCGCCTCGGTAAAAATATTGTAGTTCAGTCTTTTCATTATGGTCAGAAGTTTGAAATCGGTCCTGTGACCGTTTCGTTTCACCCAGCGGGACATATTTTAGGTTCGGCGCAAGTAAGGCTCGAATACCGTGGCGAAGTCTGGGTAGCGTCCGGAGATTATAAAAGAGATGCAGACCCAACTTGCGAAGCTTTTGAAAGCGTCGCTTGTGATGTGTTTGTGACGGAAGCCACGTTCGGGACCCCCGCTTATCATTGGAACAAAGACGCGGATATCGGTTATGAGATTTTCTGCTGGTGGCAGGAAAACATTTTACGCGGACTAAATTCAGTCTTATTCGCTTATTCTTTGGGTAAAGCGCAGCGGGTCCTTGGCCTGTTAGAGCCGTGGGCAGAACGTCCTGTGATTTGTCATTCCGCTTCGACTCCATTGACGGATTGCTATCGTGCACAGGGCATTGCGCTGGCCGAAACTCGCTGCTTTAGCACTCTGGCCGCAGACGAAAAATTTTCCGGTGAATTATTTTTGCTTCCACAAAGTTTTTTGAAGTCGGAACAGGCTACAGTATTGGGAGAAAATTACCAAACGGCCTTTGCTTCCGGTTGGATGGCGACAGAAAATAAACCGGGGTATTCCAGCTATGATAAAGGATTTTTGTTGTCTGATCATGCGGACTGGAGTGATTTGGTCCGGACCGTTTTAGAAACCGGAGCTAAAAAAGTTTACGTGCAGCACAGAGGGAACGGCGCCTTGGTCAGACATTTGAATAAAATGGGCCTGCAGGCTTTTCCTGATACGGCACTTGTACCAAAACCGCAAAGCCAGCTGGAGCTTTTTTAATGTTGTCGAGAAAAAAACTGACGTTGGCCGTTTCTAAATTTGCGCAGCCTGCACCACTGAGAGGAAGTATTGATACCTATTCCGGCTTGGGCCGCGGACCTGAAATCGGGCAAGAGATTCACCGTCGATTTCAGGCCATGCGCAAAGAAGAAAATAAATCTTATGCCAGCGAAGTGGTTTCTTCACATACCTTTACAGCCGATAAATTTGATTTTGAAGTTTGTGGCCGCATGGACGGTTTTTTTAATGAACCGCTTCGCATTGAAGAAATAAAAACTTCATTCAATATTTTTGAATTGCAGCGAAGACTTAAAGAAAACAACGAACACCCTTACGTTTTGCAATTGCGCACTTATGGATACTTTCACTGGCTGAAATACGGCGAAGTGCCTGAATTGGTCTTGCTGTTGGTATCAAGCCGCAACTACGAAACATTTGAAATGAATATTTCTTTGGACGTTAAGTCTTATGAAGAATGGCTTTCACGCAGATTGGTAGAACTGGTGGAAGAAGCCTATAACGCAGAAAAGAGAAGTATACGGCGCAAAAAAGCTGCGGAAGCTTTGGTCTTCCCGTTTGATAAACCTCGCAGTGGCCAAATTGATTTGATAGACAGAATCGAAAGTGGTTTTACAGAAAAGAAAACGATGCTTTTTCAGGCGCCGACCGGTTTAGGTAAAACCGTCGGTGTGATGTATCCGTCATTGAAAGAAGCTTTATCTCGCGGGCAGAGGCTGATCTACACAACTCCGAAAAACAGCCAGCATACTGTCGCTGAAGAGGCTGTAGAAAAACTGCAGAACAAAGGCGCTGCCATTAAAGGAATGACCTTAACGGCAAAAAGCAAAATGTGCTTTAAAAACGAAGCCATTTGCAAACCGGAATTTTGTGAATACGCAAAAGATCACTATACTAAACTTTCAGAAAACAAAGTTATTGAGAAGCTCTCCAAAAAAAAGAATTTGACCGCAAGGGTTTTCAGAAAGTTAGCGGCAGAATTTGAAGTGTGCCCCTTTGAAATTCAGCTGGATGCGGCTTCAGAGGCTGACACCATCATTTGTGATTACAATTATGTATTTGCCCCCCGTTCGCCACTGGGGCGTATCAATGCTGAAGAACTGGATCAGCAGGGCCGACCAAATTTAGTCATAGATGAGGCGCACAACTTGCCGTCACGTTCTATGGATTACTATTCACCGTCACTGTCAGTGCAAAGTCTTGAAAACAAAAAAGAAGAAGTGGCCGGGCTTCCTAAAAAATTTCGTAATGAGTTTACAGACATTTTAAATTCCTGCATTGGCGTTGTGAAGCGCAGTGCTCCTGAAGACATTCAAAAGCCTATGAAGATTAATCCTCCGTTAGCGGCCTTTCTTGAAATGGATTTTGAAATCAGAAATTTTTTATCTTCTTATTTGAATTCAGATGCAGACATTCAGCCTGGTGATCCTGTGTTGAATCTTTCGTTGTACTGGTCGCAATTTACGGAGGCTCTGGAATTTGTGGGCTCCGGCCGGAAGGAATTTTTTACCAGTTACAATCCGACAGAAAACCGCATTAGCATTACCTGCTGTGACGCTTCGGAATTATTAAAAGAAAGTTATCAAAATTACGAACAGATCGTAGGATTTTCTGCAACTTTGAAACCTTTTGAGTATTACAGCCGGCTTTCGGGCTTGGCGGGTACGCCGCTCACGACGGGTGAATTCTTGTCACCGTTTTCTTCGCAACAAAGAAAACTTATGATTATTCCACAGGTTTCATCCAAGTATTCTGAAAGGCAGCGCCACTACCCGAAAATTGCGGAAGCCATTGCGCGTATCTCTGCCGTTCGAAAGGGAAACTACTTTGCCTTCTTCCCCAGTTTTGAGTTTTTAAGTCAGGTCAGTAATCAGTTTAAGTTGCCGGAAGGCTTTGAGTTTATTCGTCAGCGCAGTGGCATGAGCCGCGATGAAGTGGATGAAATTTTACTTCGCCTTAAAGAAGGCAGCGGTAACCATATCATCTTCGCCGTACAGGGCGGTGTCTTCGCTGAAGGCGTGGACTATCCGGGTAAAATGGCGATCGGTGCTTTTGTCATTGGGCCGCCACTTCCGACATTTGATTTGATCCGTGAAGAAATGCGAAATTACTATGAAAATAATTATGGAGCCGGATTCGATTACGCCTACACTTACCCCGCAATGGCTAAAGCAGTTCAGGCTGCCGGCCGTGTGATTCGTACCGAAACAGATAAGGGAATCATTGTTTTAATGGACGATCGTTTTATTCAGTCGGCCTACAGCAAGTCAATGCCACAAGACTGGTTTCAGGAAAGTCCACGAGAATTGGTGTCTAATAATATTTTAAAAGATCTTGAAGACTTCTGGAGTGCAGAACAAACATGAAGACGGAAGTCATTGCCGGGGCTTCATCAGATTCCGTAAAGAAGCACACTAAAAAAACCTGGAAGGAATGGATTTCAGCGCTTAATAAAAAATCCTGTCAGCGGCTGACTCATCAGCAACTGGTTGCCCTTTTAAAGAAGGACTACAAACTTACCCCCTGGTGGCAGCAAGTAGTGGCGCGCGGTTATCAGATCGCCATTGGGGTGCGCCCGCCTCATCAGACTTTAAAGGGTATGTACACAACGACAGCGACTAAAACGCTTATATCTACTGCCAATAAAATTTATTCGTTTTTAATTTCTGAAGAAGGCCAGTCCGTATGGCTAAGTGGCAGCCTTTACCCGGTAAAGATAAAAACCGGCAGCCAGTTCGAATGCGAAGGCGGAGTGTTCGGCGAGTTTCGCACGGTTAAAGCCGGTAAATCTCTGAGATTTACCTGGGTCAACGAAGACTGGCCAAAGAAGACTGTCGTTAACCTTAATCTATTTCAAAAACCTAAAAGCAAATGCTTGATTGCTATAAATCATTCAGATCTGCCAACCATGAAAGCTAAAAGTGAAGCGCACGCCCGTTGGCGAAAAGCAGTGGACGATGTTTATGCTGTATTGAGTGAGACTACTGAAAAATAAAAAGGGGCAACTTGCGTTACCCCTCAAACTAAACCCCTCGAACATGGCAGACTATCTTCTCGATTTCATCTTGGTTTCCCTTGATGAGTCCGTGAATTTAATATAACGCAATAAGTCATTTAATTCCGCATCATTGTGGTAATAAATCTCAATAATCTATTACAAAAAGTATTGATTGATTTTTATCTATTTGAATTTACTCACTATTATTTAGTTATATTTAGCTTAAAAAACATCCATATTTTAGCCCTCTTGACTTCTTACCTTAATCAGCCGATATTTAACTAAATGGTTAATTAACCGATTGGTTAATTAACATATGTCGCCGCTGACAAGAAAGAAATTAATGCCGGATCAACTCAGTCTTACATTCTCTGCACTTGCTGACCCTACACGACGGGCCATCCTAGCCCGTTTATCGAAGGGCGAGACAAGCGTTTCAGAACTGGCGCAACCATTTTTAAAAGACATGAGTCTTCCAGCTGTTACAAAACATTTAAAAGTACTGGAAAATGCCGGCCTCATTACAAAAACAAAAGAAGCACAGTGGCGCCCATGCAAACTAAATGGCGAAAAACTGAAGGATGTTGCCGAATACATGGAGCAGTACCGCGTATTCTGGGAAGAAAGCCTTGATCGTCTTGGTGAATATTTAAAATCAATTCAAAGTGAAACTCCAAAAGAAAAAAAACTGAAGGGAAAGAAAAATGGCCGCAAAAAATAAATCGAATGAAATTAAAATTACACGCATTTACGATGCTACTGTAAAAACTGTTTGGGAAGCATGGACTGACCCTGCGAAGGTTGCGAAGTGGTGGGGTCCGCGCGGATTCACGCTGACAACCCACAGTAAAGATTTAAAGGTCGGAGGCCACTGGTCTTATACCATGCACGGGCCGGACGGCACAGATTGGCCAAATAAAACTCTCTATCATGAAGTCGTGCCTTATCAGAAGTTGGTGTATGACCACGGTGGAAGCGATGACCGACCGGCATTGTTTCGTGTTACCGCCACGTTCACAGAAGTTAAAGGTAAAACCAAACTTGATATGACCATGGCTCTTCCTACAGTAGAGGCGGCCGAAGAAACGCGTAAATTTATTAAAAAAGCCGGTGGGGATTCCACTTGGGATCGCTTGGCCGAATATCTGGAAAAAGAAGATACCGGTAAAGAAGTCTTCACGATTAACAGAAGCTTCGAAGCTCCGATTAATTTAATGTATAAAATGTGGACCGACCCACAACACTTTGCTAAGTGGCTGGCCCCTACAGGATTTAACATGCAGTTCATAGGCGGCGCAGATATTCGTACCGGCGGAAGCACCTTCTACTGCATGAGCAATGAACACGGCCTAAAAATGTACGGCCGCGCACAGTATATCGAAGTCAAAAGCCCGGATACATTGGTGTACACGCAACAATTCACAGATGAAAACAATAAAGAAACCACCCGTCACCCGATGGCACCAACTTGGCCTGCCACTATGAAAACAACCGTGAAGTTTGCAGAAGAAGGCCCAGAACAAACGCGAGTCACCATCACATGGGAAATCGTTGGGGACTACAACGCTGAAGAGCTCAACACATTCATCGCGGGCCGTTCAGGCATGACAATGGGTTGGACAGGATCATTTGATAAACTTGAAATGTATTTGGCAGAAGTAAATAAATAGCTTCAGCTGCTTGGCAAAGAATAATTAGTAGCTGAAGCTATTAATTATTCTTCTGCCGATAACTTCGAAGGCGCTTCACTTTTAGTGGGCGCTATTTTATTGTCCACTTCATCCTGTGCCTTTTATGCGTTTTCTTGCCATATACGGAATCAATTTCAACGCCTCTAAAGTATTTTGCACGACATAGCCTTTCACTGACAAATACTCCCTGCCCCAACTCACAACTCTGGAATAAATTCGACTTTGCCAGAATTTATTTTCTTTGGTCTTCGGGGCACCGCCCGTCTGCTGAATTTCATTTTCATTTAATGGACACCGACGAAGAATCTCTTGAGCAATATGTCCGGCTACAGTTCTAAAGAAATTTTGCAGATCAATTCGTGTGTAACCCTTAACCAGCAAGTGAATATGGTTTGAAACTATTGCGAATTCATAAACGCGAATTCCAAATCGCTTCTTCGACCGCGCAATTACTTTTTCTATTAACGGGCGGTGCCTCATCAAAGATCTTTTACCGGTCGCCAATGGGGATTTCAACACGAGGTGAACAGGTTTTTTAATTGAAAGAGGCCGGTGTGTCTTCCGCTTGCCGATAGCTAAACTACCGCCATGTTCTTTTTTTGCTTTTGAAGGAGATAGGAGTTCTAACTGTTTCATACAGTTGAGTAATGCAAGCCCTGCCTCTACGGGCGGTGCCCCTATATCAAAGTAGAAGAATGTGTCTGTCCGCGCGCCGGATGTACGCGGCTTTTTTTTATGGGCTGTCTTCTATGATGAACAGGCTACGCCTTCGGCTCGGCGTGAGAAGAACAGGGCTACGCCTGCGGCGTGAGCCCTACGTCTTGGCGCTGGCTTGAATGAAGGAATAAAAAAAGACCGCGTTTGGATCATTCGCTACTTTTGCCATCTCCAACTTCATTCCGTCGACAATTTCTGGTGATACGTAATTAGCTGCCACCAATTGATCACTGGCGCTCAGTAGCAAATCTGTCCAGTATTCAACACTGTCTTTTCTCGACTGCGGGTATCGGTTATCCAAAAACCAGGTTTTCACTTCGGTTTGAATATCGTGGTATCCCAACTGCATTAAAAAGTTTCCCAGCTTAGCGCCAACGAATGGGTCTCCATGCTGAGCGCGCTGATATTCATTGAATGCCATCCAGTACTTCCACACATTCGGAGAATACGGATCTAAAAAGAAAGAGGCATTCATCACTTCTGTTATAAACACGGCTGAGCCCGGGCGCAAAACACGGCGGACTTCTGACAACACTCGAATAGGGTCCGGCACATGTTCTAGAATCCAACACAAAAATGCGCCATCAAAAGAATTCGCCGCGAACTCCATATTCGTAGCGTCCATTTCTTTTAAAGAGTAGCGGCCTTGAGCAAAAGCAGATTCTGCCAAAAGTTGTTTTGCAGCTTCCATCTGCTTGGTGCTTCGATCAATTCCAGTCAGTTTCAAATCTGGAAACCGCCTAAGCAAAATTTCACTTTGCGCACCGACACCGCAACCCACCTCTAAAAGTTCACTCACGTTCGCTAAATTTAATTTACTGTAAATCATATGCTCGGCGAAGCGAGCCTGCTTTCGCAAACGCAGTTGTTCTTTTTCAGAAAATCCGTGCAAATAAGAAAAGTTTTTTTCAGTCATAAGAGCACTGTAAATTTCCGGGCGCACCTGTGTCCAGCCCGTTGAGGTCCGGCCTTAATGCATTAAAGTTTCTGTGTGCATTGCACAGACCCACTTTTCATTTCGCTTTACCCACGTCGATGTATCAACTGCATCAATCTCCTGAGTTTTGCCGTCTTTAACGACAGACGAATGAACAGTGTACGCAATGACTGCCGTATCCGGCCCAATTTGTCTCACTTGGGCTTTGCCTTCATCTATCTTCCATTCCTTAAATGAACCTTCATTAGAATTAAACATTTTTTCAAACTGTTCACGATCCACAGACTGAACCCCGTGCTCACTCGAAACAATACATGGAAAATAAGTTAAATTCACAGCTGACTCTAAATCACGGTCACGCATAGCGTCCCAGTAACGTTTCTCCAGCCCCATAATCTCTGTTGATATATCTTGGTTTTGCATTTTGTCCTCCATATTCGCGAAGGGGATGCACCTTTTGTACCTGCCCTCAAACGCTTCTGGGGCGGTGCCCCTTTCGATCATTCCGGAATTCAAATTCAAAGTGCACTTAACAGCGAGACGTTGCCGTAAGACGGGGCTATAGGAAGGGGTACAGGGGCTACGCCTACGGCTTGAGCCCCTGGCACAGAATTGGCTAATTAACTGCGTGGAGCAAACATGAAATATTTTATATTAATTTTTTTAAATCTTTTATTTTTGGAATCAGCTTGGGCCGGCTATCCGGGCTTAGCTGTCAAAAACACGTCGAACAATTCCTCTGTCGATTTATACCTAAGCAGTGAAGACTACGTTAGCGACTTAAATCTGTTCAAACAATTAATTGAAGTGATGGAAAGTAAATTAATTTTGAAATCAGTTCACTTAAATATCATGGAAGATCCGAACGGAAACTCCAGCGGACAAACGGATTTAGAAAATAAAAAAATTCTAATCAGGATTCCGAAATCACCGGTTAACTGTAATGAATATTGTTTGCGACAAATTCTAGCCAGCCAGGTGGCACTGTTAATTTTGTATGATAGTCGGTATCCACCGGCATTGTGAGGGCTCAGCCCGAAGGGCTATGCCCTTGGAGAAGAACCGATAGGTTCTTCGACCTGAGCTTGAACTTGAACTTGAGCTTGAACCTGAACTTGAACTTGAACCTGAACCTGAACTTGAGCGGAAGAAGTCTTCGACTTCTTCTGCGAATGGTATACGCCCGATGGGCGTGAACCATAAAAAAAGGGAGAGTTCCCCAACTCTCCCTTCAAACTACCCT
>JANWIU010000185.1 GCA_025449725.1 Pseudobdellovibrio sp. | reverse complement strand
GATAATCATCTAATTTGTCATAGCGTTCTTCAGTCTGTTTCTTGAAAGTTTTTAGCCAAGATTCGAGCGATAGAAAAGGCTCAGGTTTAATCTTGTAAATGCGCCGGTTGGCATCCGCTGTTACTTCGACTAAGCCGTTTTCGCTGAGTACTTTTAAGTGCTTTGATGCCTGCGGTTGCCGCATGTCTAATTTGTCTGCTATTTGACCAACGGTAAGTTCGCCTTCACGAAGAAGCTCTACGATGGCAAGCCGGTTTGGTTCGCCGAGAGCTGTAAAGGTCTTAAAGCCGTTTCCTTTGAAATAATCGATGGCAGCTGTCATAAAGCTCCTTTCTGAATATCAATATACCTTATTAGGAATATTCTTTCAAGTGAATATAAAAGGTGCAGATAACTTATTGAAATCGCTAAATTATTTTTAAAGAACTAGGTAATTCCTTGCATGTATTTAAACCAGAAGCTATCACTTTGACCCATGAAAAACGCAGTCATTTTGTTAGCTCTTTTTGTCAGTCACTTCGCGGCCAAAAATGTTTTTGCCGTCAATTTAGATCAAGCCGTTCAATCCGCAGTTGAAAAAAACGAATCGATTGCGCAAAGCTGGTCGCAGCTTCAACAATCAGAAGAATATGTGCGGCAAATTCGCGGCAACATATTTCCAACGGTAACTTTGGAAGGAAGCTATCTACGCCAGCCGAAATTATCGGACCCGATTGCTGCCAACTTTTTTCCTGAAGAGCAAACAACAACAAATGTAAAATTGAAACAACCGCTGTTTCGCGGATTAAGAGAATTCAATGCCCTGGAAAGACAAAAATTTTTAACCTCTGCTGAAAAACAAAATTATTTATTAAAGACTATGGACGTGTATCAGCAAGTCACCGCAAGCTATCTGGAAATTTTATCTTTGCAACAGGATGTACGTAATATTGAATCTCAACAAAAAATATACAAAGATCGCGTGCGGGATTTGTTAAGCCGCGCACGCCGTGGGGAATCAAGCTCTACTGAAGCGCTGACGGCACAGTCAACGGCCGCGGCTCTTGATGCTGATTTTCAGATTCAGAGTTCAAAGCTTCGGTCTGCCCGCGAGACTTTTGCTGTATTGACCGGTCTTGATTCAAATTCAGAGTTAACGGACTTCCCTGAGAATGAAACATCAGAGCCCTTAAAACCACTGTCGGACTATCTTGCCCGTATTGAAGAGCGGCCGGATTTAAGAATTTCAAAATCATCTGCAGCTGCCGCAAGAGAAACAGTATCAATTGCAAAAGGTGCGCACTGGCCCACAGTTGATTTTGAAGGTAATTACTATCTATCACGACCAAAAGGTTTTAGCGAAGATTTGGATTGGGATGTGCAAGTAAAGGCCACACTGCCGCTGTTCGAAGGTGGAAGCACTCAGTCTCAAGTGCGGTTAGCCTCACTACAATCCGGAGAAAAGGATTTAGTTGTTAATCAAACTCGCCGTAAAGCAGAAGCTGAAGTTAAAACCTTGCATGATTCGCTGAGTATGCGGGTCAATCAGTTGAAGGCACTGAAGCTGGCTTCAGACTTGGCAGAAAAAAATTATCAAACACTTTTACGAGATTCGCACAGAGGCTTGTCGCGAAGTTTAGATGTTCAACTGGGTTTAACAGAGTACCGCAATTCAAAAAGAAATTATGATCAGGCCCGGTATCAGGCGCGCTTGGACCGTATTCGCCTCGAATTGGCTGCCGGCCAGATTCCAACCGTGATCAACAAGGAAATGTAAGATGACACTTTCAGATTTATCAATTCGTAAACCGGTCTTTGCGTGGATGTTGATGTTCGGTTTGATTGTATTCGGTGCGATCAGCTTCATGCGCATGGGTGTCAGCGATATGCCCGATGTGGAGTTTCCGATTATTGCTTTAACAGCACGGTATGAGGGTGCAGCTCCAGAAGTTATGGAAGCTGACGTTGTGGATCCGTTAGAAGACATTCTGATCAGTATACAAGGGATCAAGAATATCACCTCTAAATCCAGAGTCGGTGTTGCAGAGATCACGTTAGAGTTTGATTTGGACCGCGATATCGATGCGGCCTTTCAGGATGTACAAGCGAAGATTTCGCAGGCGCAAGAGCTTCTTCCGCGCGGAATGAAGCCGATTACTGCTATGAAGATTGCCATATCAGAATTCCCGATCATGTGGATTTCAGTGACCAGTGAAAAAATGAAGTTAACGGATTTAATGGTCTTTGTAAAAAATGACATTCGTGACCGCTTAACAACTGTGCCCGGAGTAGGCAACTTATGGATGCCCGGTTACTTAGAACCTAACCTTCGTGTTTGGGTAGATAACAAAGCCCTGCAACAGTATGCGCTCTCAGTTACGGATGTAGTGACTAATATTCAGAATGAGCACGGTGAACCGCCTTCGGGCCGTACCGAATACAATCAAAAGGAATACAGCTTACGTACTTTCGGAGAAGAAAAATCTGTTCAGGGGTTTTCTAACATTTTACTGAATTCTCGCGGTGGCGGGCCCAATTTTAACCCGGTTGAATTAGGAAAAGTTGCTAAAATCGAAGAAGGCACTGTTGATGTTCTGCAGTTTGCACGAACGAACGGTTTACCTGCAGTTGGGCTTGGGATCGTGAAGCAACGCGGGGCCAATGCCGTCTCTGTTGCGAAGGCTGTAAAAAAACGAATCAGCGAGATTCAAAAAGAATTACCTTCCGGAACTGATATTAAAGTTAACTATGATGGAACACAGTTCGTTGAACACTCTGTTGCAGAATTGATTTTAACTTTAATACTTTCAGCGGTGCTGACATCTTTAGTGTGCTGGATATTCATTGGTTCATGGTCTTCAACATTTAACGTACTCATGGCGATTCCGACATCCGTGCTGGGAAGTTTTATCATTCTGGCGGCGGCTGGTTTTACGCTGAATATTTTTACTTTATTAGGGTTAAGCTTAGCGATAGGTATCGTCGTTGATGACGCCATCATGGTGCTTGAAAATATTATTCGACACCGTGAAAAAGGAATGAAGCGGGTTGAGGCCGCATTGTTCGGCGCCAGAGAAATTACATTTGCGGCCGTAGCAGCGTCTATCTCACTGGTGGCGATTTTTCTTCCGCTTGCATTTATGGAAGGAATTGTCGGCCGGTTTTTATTTGAATTCGGGGTCACGTTAAGTGCAGCTGTGATGATTTCATTACTTGAAGCTTTGACGCTGACACCTATGCGTGCGGCGCAGTTTAAAGGAAGCATCGAACGTACAACACGCTTCGGAAAATTCTTCGAACATTCTGTTTTACGGATTCGTGAATTTTACTTACGTACTTTGACATATACTTTGAATCACAGATGGAAAGTAATTTTAGGTTCACTGGCTTTCTTTATTTGCAGCTTCGGATCTGTTGCATTCCTAAAAGGGGAGTTTCAACCGGCGCAAGACCAGAATATGCTGATGATTCAAATGACGAACCCTCCGGGAACGGCCATTTCATTAACGGATGAACGCGTAAAAATTGTAGAAAAGTTTTTAGGTTCGCGATCTGAAATAAAATCTTTCTTCGTGGCAGCCGGGGGTTTTACCGGCGGTGAGACCAATGCGGCCATGATCTTCGTAGAGCTGAAGAGTAAAGGTGAGCGCGGTAAAGACGCCGTAAAGAAAAAGGAACTGAGCCAGCAAGAAATGATAGAAGTTGTGCGTGAGTATTTGACTAAGACTATTCCTGAATCAAAACCACAGGTGCAAGATCCGTCGCAACAAGGTTTCGGTGGCGGCGGCGGCAGTGGTTACCCGATTGAATTTACCATTCAGGGCCCTGACTGGAAACAGCTGGGCGCCATGGCTGAAAAAATTGTAAAAGAACTGAAAGATAAAAAAATCATGACAGACGTGAATTCGGATTTGTTAACCGGCGCGCCTGAGATGCATATCGTGCCGAATCGGCAAAAGGCTTCTGACCGCGGTGTTGACGTGACTTCGGTCGGTACAATAGTAAATGCGGCTTTAGGTGGTGCTATTGCCGGCTCTTACGAAAAGGAAGGTCACCGTTACGACATTCGGGTGAAAATGGCTGAAGATGGCAAGTCTCCTAAAGAAAAAATTCAGTCTTTATTTGTCAGAAACAACCGTGGGGAACTTGTTCCGTTGTCTTCGGTTGTAGATATCGAAGAGTCAACTGTTGCATCGTCGATTTCTCGTAAGAATCGCTCGCGTGCTATTTCTATTTTCGGCAACTTTGGCCCCGGGCTTAGTCAGCAAGAAAGTATGACGAAGGCAGAAGAAGTGGCGAAGTCCATTTTGACCGAAGGCTACGAATTTAAACTCAGCGGTTCAGCAGAAGAATTTATGAAAAGTTTTATGAGCCTGATCATCGCGCTGGTGCTGGGTTTTGTGGTGGCTTACATGGTGCTGGCTTCGCAATTTAACAGCTTCATTGATCCGTTTACGGTTTTTGTGGCGTTGCCTTTCAGCTTTTCAGGCGCGTTTTTAGGATTGCTGATCGGTGGGCAGACCATGAATCTTTTTAGTATGATCGGTTTGATTTTATTAATGGGTATCGTTAAAAAGAATTCCATTTTACTTGTGGACTTTACGAATCAGGTTCGCGATGGCGGCCAAAAAGATGTGAAGGCCGCACTGCTTGAGGCGTGTCCGAACCGTCTTCGTCCGATTTTGATGACGTCGATTGCAACGATTGCCGGTGCCGTACCTGCGGCGTTAAGTTTGGGTCCTGGCGCTGAGGTAAGACAACCAATGGCTATTTCAGTCATCGGGGGAGTTCTGGTTTCAACTCTTCTGACATTGTATGTAGTGCCGAGCGTTTACAGTTTGCTGGCGCGCTTTGACAGAAGATCAAAAACCGCTGAAGCTGAATAGATGACTTCGTTTTTACAGGATCTCTTAATTTTTATCGGGTTTTCGATCATCATTGTCCCGCTTTTACAAAAAGCGGGTTTTGGTTCAGTTTTAGGATATTTAATCGTCGGTATTCTGGTCGGACCGTTCGGACTGAAATTTATTTCTGCATCTGAAAATGTTTCGCATATTTCTGAATTCGGAGTTGTGTTTCTATTGTTCATGATCGGCCTTGAAATTCAGCCGAGAAAACTGTGGTCAATGCGAAAGCATCTAATACAATTGGGCGGTCTGCAGGTTTTAGCCTGTACTCTGATCTTCTTTTTGATCGGAATGGCATTAGGCCTCTCTGCACCTGCTGCCGCTGTGATCGGCTTTGCATTTTCTTTATCATCAACGGCATTTGCCGTACAAAGTCTGACAGAAAAAAACGTGTTCAATACTGAATACGGACGCGCCAGTTTTTCGATTTTGCTAATGCAGGATTTGTTGGCGATTCCCGCATTGGCGTTAATTCCCATGATGGCTACTGTTAAAATTGATAGCGGGCATGTGCCTGCAGCCAACGGTTGGCTGGGACTATTAATTATTGTGGCACTGGTGGGAGTAAGCCGGTACTTAATCAGGCCAGCATTCAGATTGATTGCGAACATGCGATCGCGTGATTTATTTACGGCAGTGACGTTGTTTATTGTATTAGGGGTAGCTGCGCTTATGCAAGCGGTGGGGCTATCTGCAGCTCTTGGAACTTTTATTGCCGGTGTTTTACTGGCTGATTCAGAGTATCGCAATGAATTAGAAGCGAATCTTGAGCCATTCAAAGCTTTGTTGTTGGGACTCTTTTTTATCGCTGTCGGTATGGGTGTTGATTTAGGCTTAATTCTTCACCGGCCTGTCCTGGTGATTGGTCTGACTGTGGGTTACGTGCTATTGAAAACCGCGATAATTTATTTTGTCGGTCGTGCATTTAAACTGAATCACAATAATTCTAAGCTTATGTCAGTCACTATTTCTCAAGGCGGAGAATTCGCGTTTGTTATTTTGGCGATGGCCCTGCAATTAGCCCTGGTGACTTCGGAAATTCTTAATATTTTAACTTTTGTGATCACGGCATCCATGGGTTTAAGCCCCGTACTGAGTCTTCTTATCGAACGCTACACCAGGTTTTGTGAAGACGCCCCTCCGCCGATGTACGACGTCATCGACGGTGAAAAGCAGGACGTCATCATTGCCGGTTTTGGGCGGTTCGGACAGATCTTCGCCCGTATTTTGCGCGCTCAAGGAATTCCATTCGTGGCCATTGATCATGACGCTGACCAAATTGAGTTAGTCAGACGCTTTGGAAACAAAGTTTATTATGGAGACGCTTCCCGGCAGGATATTTTGGAAGCTGCAGGGGCAGCCACAGCAAAATATTTGATACTGGCAATTGATGATGTGGAACTTTCTGTGAAAGCTGCCGCTCTTGCAAAAGAACATTTCCCAAATTTAAAAATATTTGCACGGGCCCGCAACCGTGGGCACGTTTATGACTTAAAGGCGCTTGGTGTGACTGAAATTAAACGTGAAACTTTTGATTCCAGCGTCTACTTCACACGAGATCTGCTGGTTGATATGGGGTTCAAAAAAGAACTGGCTGACCGAATCGTAGAAAAATTCATTGTCCACGATGAAATTATGCTGGAGAAGCAATTTGAAGTTCGCAATGATTCACCATCGATGCTTTCAGTTTCTCAGCAGGGTGTAGAGCAGTTGGCGCAGGTTCTTCGTGAAGAAAGTTTGAAATCAAATATTTAATAATTAAAGGAGATTAAAATGGCTCAGTATGTAGACGGTTATGTGATTCCGATCAAAAAAAGTAAGTTAAACGTATATAAAAAAATGGCGAAGCTAGGCTGTAAGACCTGGATGAAGCACGGTGCCCTCAGTTATTATGAGTGTGTGGGCGACGATTTTGCTCCGCACGGGTTGGGCTTTAAAAAACTTTGCAAATTGAAACCCAATGAAACATTTGTTTTTGCATTCGTTGTTTACAAATCAAAAGCTCATCGCAATCAAGTGAACAAAAAAGTGATGAAGGAAATGAGTGAAACAGCCAGCCATTGGGAAATGCCTTTTGATATGAAGCGTTTTTCAATTGCCGGCTGTAACGTCATTGTAAAAAACTAAAATTAAAACATTCCGCCGATTTTAATTTCCAGACCAATATTCGTGTTGAAATCGTCTTGATACTTGTTTCCGGCGGCGTCTGTCAGCTCAATGGAAGATGGTGTTTGAAAGACAGCACCTAAAGCAATATTAAAACTCTTCCAGAACCAGTGGTAGCCGGCTCCGATTGTCGCGAAGTCATCTG
>JANWIU010000184.1 GCA_025449725.1 Pseudobdellovibrio sp. | reverse complement strand
GTTAAAGATGAAGTTCGTGCGCTGGTAGAGCCACTGCAATCACAAGCAAGAATTGCCATTACAGACGTAGATATCAGCGGTGGCGGGCAAAAACCTCTTAATCTTTTTGTCGTCGGCGATGATTTGGATCAATTGTCTGAATACGGCCTGAAACTGCAAAAACGTATTTCGCAAATTAAAGGATTATTAGACGTGGACACCAACTTCCGTTCAGGAAGTCCGGAGTATCATGTGGTCTTCGATCGCGACAAGTCTGAAGCCCTGGGTGTTTCAACGGTTATCGCCGGCGAAGAGCTCCGTAATCGAACCGAAGGAACTGTTCCGGCGGTCTTCCGTCAAAATGGTATTGAGTATGACATTCGCGTTATGTTTAACGAGTCAGAAAAAGATTTGATGACCAACTTCAATTCAACATTTGTTCCGAATCAGAATTTTAATATGGTTCCTCTTTCGCGCGTGGCAAAAGCCGAGAAAAAAGTCGGTTACTCGCAAATTAACCGTCAGAATAAAGGCCGTTACATTGCGATCACTGCGAACTTGGGCCCTAAAGGTCAATTGGGCGATGTTACAAATGAAATCGAAGCCATTTTAAAAAATGAAATGCCGCCTCCGGTTGGCGTCACCTATCGCTTCGAAGGGCAAGCGCAGGACTTTAAAGATTTGATGGCGAATATGTTGGTTGCCCTAGGTCTCGGTGTCTTATTGATCTATCTCGTGCTGGCATCGTTATATGAAAGTTTCATCACGCCATTTACTATCTTGCTGGCGTTACCGCTGGCCATTTCCGGTGCCTTTATCGGGTTACTGGTTTTCGGTAAGTCGATCGATATCTTTTCCATTATCGGTCTGATTCTTTTGATGGGAGTTGTTGCGAAGAACTCGATCCTGTTAGTGGATTACACTCAGCATTTACTTAAAGAAGGTCTGAGTCTTAACGAAGCTTTAGTTAAAGCGTGCCGCGTGCGCCTTCGTCCGATCTTGATGACATCTCTGGCGTTGATCGCCAGTACGTTGCCGATTGCTATCGGTGTGACAGAGCTGGGTACTCAGCGCCAGTCGATGGGTGTTGCGATCATTGGCGGTGTTTTAAGTTCGACAGTCTTAACGTTAATCGTAGTTCCTGCAGCTTACGGCTATGTTGACCGCTTTCGTGTATGGTCAGGCCGCAAAATTCAAAAATTACGTGGTTCAGAGGCTTTAATCGTCGAGCAACAAAATTAATAGAGTCCGCGGAATTGTCTTATTTGGCTGAGCTTCTTTTCATAGAAGCTCCAGTCATCGAACTCAGCAATGGGCTTCCAGATTGATTCGACTTCTTCTATAAGTAAGGTAACCGGTGAGTCTCCCTTAAAATAAGGGTGATTTGCTTTTTGCAGATCTGCTACTTCAAATTTTTCAAAATTTTGCAGAAATACAGATCCCGATTTTTGGTACTTAAGTTTTGACTCTTCTTTTAATACTTTTTGCGAGTGAAAATCAAAAAACGCCCGTTCGAAGTGAACTTCTGTTTTTGAAATCATTTCAAAGAATGATGCCAGTAACGCTGAATCTTCTTCTCTGGACTTTGATTTCACATTCAATCGCTTTAAAAATAAATTCTGAATTTCTTCATTAAAATGGCGAGAGAAACCTTCCAGCAACAGATTTACATCCAAGTTCGGATAGGCGTGTTTCAAAGCCAAGCCTAACTGATGTAGAGCCCAAACAAAAGAAGCCGGCTGGCGTCCGAAACAATACAAGCCCTGTTGGTCAAAATAGGCCGCAGTAAATTCAGGGTCGTAGTGGGGTAAGAAGCGGTAGGGGCCATAGTCAAAAAGTTCACCTGCAACATTAATATTATCCGTGTTAAGAACGCCGTGAACGAATCCGGCCATCATCACTTGCGCTACTAATTTTGCGTTTCTTTGAATGACCGCAGAAAAAAAAGCAGCAGCCAGTTGATCGCCGTCATAAGAAGTTTTTAAAAGCTCAGGATAATAAAAGTGAACACAGTAAGAAGTTAATTTTTTAATATTGTCAGTTTGATTAAAATAAGCCAGGCGCTGAAACGTTCCGATGCGGATATGGCCCAATGAAAATCGGGTCAGTACTGCAGACCGGGTCGGGCTGGGCTCATCGTACCGTGTAAGATCTTCTCCGGTTTCAAAAAAACAAAGAGTCTTTGAAGTATTAACGCCCAAGGATTCAAGTAACTCCGTGGCCAGAGATTCTCTGAAGGCTCCTTTTAAGGTTAATCGACCGTCTCCGGCTCTTGAATAAGGAGTTTGTCCGCTGCCTTTTGTTCCGAAGTCAAACCACTGACCATTGTGATTCGCCTGCGCAAATAAAAATCCGCGTCCGTCACCAAGGTCACGATTGTAATGTTGAAATTGATGCCCGTGATACCGCAGCGCCAAAGGCTCAGGCAAAGTCCCGGGAACCGGATTGAATTTGACGAAATGTTGTTTGTTAAGTTGAACAGGAACCGAGTCATTCCAATACCTCAATTTTTCTTGAGGGAATTCAGCCGGCTTTACCGGATCATAAAAATCCTGGCCCAACTGAAGTATGGGAATTTCGTCACTTTTCCAATTATACATCTTTAGTTTTATAGCATATCCGAAATGTTGAAAGCTAATTGAAAATTTCTTGAAAACTAACTGAAAAGGACTATATTTTTTAAAAATCACATAAGGAGTTATTCATGAATCGTCGTAGTTTTTTTCAAATAACGTTAGCGACTGCCGCGGCGTTGGTTGGTTATTCAGTTTTAGCAAACGCTGAAGAGAGAAGACGCGGTGGCGGAACTGCAGCCCCGGCAGCAGGTGGAGCGGCCGCAGGCGCAGCACTAGTTGACCCAAATGACCCGGCTGCAAAAGCAGTTAGCTATGTTCACTCAAACTCGTTAATCAAAGATAAAAATCTTCAAACTGAAAGAACAGGCGTGAAGTTCAAAGATCAAAAATGCAAAGGCTGTGCTTTCTATGTAAAAGACAAGGAAGCAAAAGTTGGCGGTAAACAGGCGGCTCCTTGCCAAATGCCTTTCGCTAACGGCAAGTGTGTAGCTGCAGACGGTTGGTGTACTTCTTGGGCAAAACGGGCCTAGTCATCGCAAAATAAAGCAAAAAAAAGCCAGGGAAACCTGGCTTTTTTTATTCTAGAATTTAGCAGACCTATTACTGAAAGGTCGGAGCATCACGAAGGGCGCGGCGTAAAATCTTACCCACGTTTGTCTTCGGAAGTTCTGTACGGAATTCCACGTGTTTAGGAACTTTATAGTTTGTCAGTGATAATTTTGCGAAATCGATCACTTCTTTTTCTGTTAAAGAAGGGTCTTTTTTAACGATTACGACTTTAACAACCTCACCGGAGTGAGTGTCGTTAACACCAATAGCGGCTACTTCAAGAACCTTAGGGTTTTTCGCAATCACGTCTTCAACTTCATTAGGATAAACGTTAAAGCCGGACACCAGGATCATATCTTTTTTACGATCAACGATTTTAAAGAAACCGTCTTCATCAACAATTCCAACATCGCCGGTATGTAACCATCCATCCTTAATAACTTTTGCCGTTTCATCCGGGCGGTTGTAGTAACCCTGCATTACTTGTGGGCCTTTAATGCAGATTTCTCCAGGCTCTCCAAGTTTTGTAACTTCTTGATCCGCATCATCAACTAACTTCATATCCGTGTCAGGTACCGGAATACCGATCGTGCCGACGCGATCTGTTCCATCGATTGGATTTACGCAAGCAACAGGGGATGACTCCGTCAATCCGTAGCCTTCAATAACATCAGTGCCAGTTGCTTTTAACCAGTTTTCTTTCACAGCTTTTTGCAATGCCATTGCACCGGCAACACAAACTTTGGTGTGTGAGAAGTCGACTGTTTTGATGTCCGGGTGGTTAGCCAGGGCATTAAATAAAGTATTTACACCTGTCAGAACTGTGAATTTGTGTTTCTTCATTGTTTTGATGAAATCTTTGAAGTCACGCGGATTAGTGATCAAAACATTCTGGGTCCCGAATCTCATCAATGCAATACTGCAAACCGTAAGGGAGAAAATGTGATACATCGGAAGTGGGGTAATAGCGATTTCTTTCCCTTCTTCCAGTTTCGGTGTCATCCACGCACAAATTTGTAAGACGTTGGCGATAATATTTTTATGAGTCAAAATCGCGCCTTTAGATACACCTGTTGTACCACCGGTGTACTGTAAGAACGCGATATCGTCGTGGCCCAGCTTCGGCTGAATGTAAGTTTTTTCTGAACCAAACTTCATTGCTTGGTCCCAAGTGTGGTGCTTTAAGTTGTAGTTCGGAACCATTTTTTTAACTTTTTTAATTACAAAGTTAATCAATGGTTTTTTAGGGAACGGAAGAGCATCACCTAATTGAGTAACAATTACGTGTTGGATATCAGTATCCTTTATAATGTCTTCTAAAAGGTGAGCAAAGTTAGCAACGATAACAATAGCTTTCGCGCCAGAATCTTTAAATTGGTGGCGCATTTCAGGAGCGGTATAAAGTGGGTTCGTATTCACGACAACTAAGCCCGCTCTGAACGCTGCAAAGATCGCAATCGGATACTGAAGCACGTTAGGCATTTGAAGAGCAATTCGGTCGCCCTTTTTCAAACCCAAAGTGTTTTGAAAGTAAGAAGCCAGTTTTGCAGATTGAACATCGAGTTCGTGGTAAGTCAGATCACAACCAAAATTTGTAAACGAAGGGTTGTTGCGAAACTTACGAATGGCTTCGTCACTAACCTCAAGTATGTTTTGGTATTGATTGATGTCAATATGATGTGGAACCGACTTCGGATAATGTTTTAACCATGTATTTTTCATGAAAAATATAATGAACTAATTATTGCTAAATGAGAAGAAGAAAAACATAATGTGATTTATGAAGTTGGCAGCTCTTTTCATTCTTATTTTTGTAGCAGCATGTCACAAAACGCCGGACAAAACGGAAGAGGTGGACAGCCTTATGCCATCACCTCCGTTTCAACAAATGGTTTTGAAGCCTCGGCCTGTAGATTTAAAGCCCAAGGTTTCAAAAGTTTTGAGAGAAACGGTGTATTTTTCAGCAAGTCTTGAAAGAGAAGCTCTTAAACTGCTGGTAAAAGACAATTCATTTCAAAAGAACACGTTATTTTCCGTTCTCAGTTATATTTTAGAAACTTACTCAGGAGTTAGAAAGAGCACGCCTTTAGGTCTGGATTGCGGCAAGTTTCAGCTGCAATTTGTTAAGGACCAGATATTCGTTGAAAAGGCCTGCCAGAAGCCGTTTCGTGAAGTTTTACGAATTAATATAATTGCGAAAGACAAAGACTTTGAATTTTTATTCAAAGCGGCTGAGTGGGGGCGTGTCTTAGGATTGTCCGCTTCTTTAACCGGTTCGGATATCAAGTGCCGCATCGGCCTTGTTGAGCAAAAGTTGAGTGTCCTTAATTGTGAGAATTGGTTCTACCAGGTCAGTGAAGATCAAATGTCTTCAACTGTCATTAAGACTACTGAATTTCTTTTTCAAAGAAAGGCAGAGAAGCAATTTGTAATTAAAGGTGCATTCTACAAAGAGTTGATCCCGAATAAGAAAATCGATATCGTTGTTCCGCTGGAAGGCAAAATAAAGATCATCGAAAAAGAATTAAAAGTTATAGACGAATTTGCTGATCAAAAAGACGGAGTTATACATGAAAAAAAAGAACACATCGAAATCAAACCTATCGAAGAAGGTAAAACCGAAGAAGAAATCCGCGCCGCTAAAGAAGGCCGGCCCATCGAAGGCAGTGGTGAAAAAAGTGGTGAAAAAAGCGGTCAAGAAGGTGTCAGCGCCGAAAGCCAAAACCAAAACGCCGAAGCTGAAGTCAGCGGCACTCAAACAACCGCCGAAGGCCAACAAACCCAGCCCAAAGAAGAACAGCCAGAACAGCAACAAGATCCAATCCAGCCACTCCCTCCACCCCGCAGTAGAGGTCGGTAGCTTAGTTCCTGATTTTAAATCAATCAGCGCTTCCGGCAACGAAGTGAAGTTGTCTGATTTCGCAGGGAAAAAAATCGTATTGTACTTTTACCCTAAAGACGACACTCCCGGGTGCACAATTGAAGGCGTTGATTTCAATAATTTGAAACCTCAGTTTGATTCTAACAACACTGTTGTTCTGGGAGTTTCACGAGACAACGTTAAATCACATTGCAAATTCATTGATAAGTTCGGGTTTCGCTTTGACTTGTTAAGTGATGAAAAAGAAGACCTTTGCAAATTGTTCGATGTCATTAAAGAGAAGAATATGTACGGTAAAATCTCAATGGGCATTGAAAGAAGCACATTTATCATCGATGAAAACGGTAAACTGGCAAAAGAATACCGAAAGGTTAAGGCGGTAGGGCACGCCCAAGAAGTTTTAGATTACATTAAATCTATTTAGTTTCTGAAAATTCGCGAAGCAGATTTACGAAGCCGTCGATCTCTGACGGCGTCGTATCCCAGCTGGTCATCAGCCGGCATTCAAAGGTTGCTTCATTCCAGACATAAAAAAAATATTTTTCTTTCAGGTGCTTTACCCACGGTTTAGGTATCGTAACAAATACGGCATTACTTTGTCTGGCCGCTGTTATATTTACCTGCGGAACGGATTTTACGCCGTCATATAATTTCTGAGCCAGGTCACATGAATGATTTGCAATTTCCAGATACAAATCAGAAGACAAGTACCTTTCAAACTGACATGCAATAAAGCGCGTTTTGGATGGAAGTTGCGCGGCCTGCTTCCGGATATATTTTAATTTCTTCTTTGCTTCACCTACTAAATCAGGAGCCAGCACTAAAATGGCTTCGCCCATCATGAGGCCGTTCTTTGTTCCGCCGAATGAAACAACGTCTACACCGAGGTCGGTCGTCATTTCTTTAAAACTGCATTTCAAAGTTGTTAAAGCATTTGTTAAACGGGCGCCGTCAATATGTACTCGCATTCCTTCAGCGTGGGCCCATTCACAAATTTCGCGAATTTCTGCTAAACTGTAGCAGGTGCCTAGTTCGGTTGGCTGAGTCAGGCTTACAACACGGCTTTGCGTATAGTGTTGATCACCTTTGCGTTTTAGGCTGGTCTTTAAATCGCTTAAGCTCATCTTACCTTCGGTAGATTTAACGGTGATTAGCTTAGCTGCGAAGAATTCAGGAGCGCCGCACTCATCGAGATTCAGATGACTGACGTCGGAACACAAAACCGATTCATGACGTTCAGTTAAAAAGCGAAGAGAAAGTACATTGGAAGCCGTGCCATTAAAGACAAAAAAAACTTCTGTTTGCGATCCGAAATTTTCTTTAAACTTAGCGATGGCTCTATCGCTGTAATCATCTGTACCATAGCTGGGGGCGTGTTCAGAATTAGCCTGAACAATGGATTTCAAGAGTTCAGGGTGAACTCCGGCGTGATTATCGCTGCCGAAACCCTTCATAACATTTCCTGCATTATAAAATTATAGGCAATCAGTGCCGCGATCTTCGAAGTTCTATTATCGGTATCCAGTGGAGGCGAGACTTCGTAAATTCCCAGCGCCCGGATATCAGATTGTGTTTTCAGTTGATGGAAAAAATTAAGGAAGTCTTGTGTTCCTAAGCCGGTGGCCCAGGCCTGACTGCATCCGCCACCTTCAGAAGAAGTAATTCCATCAACATCAAAACTGATAAAGACAGGAGTTTCTGTGTTTAGGTTCCGGAAGAAGTCGTGATTCCAAAGCGAAGCTAAGCCCTGACCTTTTTGAATGTCAGAAAGATCAAAAATTTCCGCACCATTTACGGCCGCCCACTGTCGTTGATATGGAGAATTGCACTGAGGCTGAATCCCGATTTCAGCAAATAGGAACTTACCTGCAAATTCAGTTAATAAGCGGTAAAACGGGGTTCCGCTGTTTAAGCCTTTTTCAGTCGGGCGAACATCAAGATGAGCATCGAAGTTTAAAATGACAGGTTTGTTTTTAGAGTTTTGGTACTGCTGAATAAAAGCAGCGCCGTCAGCATAGCCGTAGTCATGCCCACCACCGAGAGAAATCACTCGCTGTTGCTTTTGATGAAGCTTGTAGACTTCTTGCTTTACAGCTTCGTGCCGCTGCTCCAGCGGTATAGCCAACGAGATGTCACCCATGTCAGCCAGGGCCGGCAAATCTGAAGTTGAGGGAGGGGTCATTTTATAAAGAAATTCACGGATTTTTTGAGGGCCTTCGGCAGCGCCAATGCGGCCGCCGTTCAGCCTAATGCCTTCATCGTCAGAATAACCCAGAATTGCAAAAGCATTATTAACAACAAGGTCTTCAGTAGTTTTGGATTTAACTAAGTCACCGAGCCTAAGATCTTTTGGATCATTCTTTGTAAAAAACAAAGATGGGGGAACGGAAGAAAATTTACTCACTTAATTTCTTAAGACTTAAATGCCTAAGGATGGCACCTGTCTGAGAGTTGTAGAGATCGATCTCAACATTCTTTTTACCCACAATCGCCACATCACCAACATAACTGCTGAACTGGCCTGCTACGAGCATTACCCATTGCTGAGAGTTTGGATTAATTAAGTAGGTGTAATCATCTCTTTGGTTGATCAAGCAGGTTTTGCCGATCTGAGCTGAAATGCTGAAGTCAGTATGAGTATTGAAAGTGTAACAGAATTGGTCGTCGGCAGTCCAAGTACCAAGTAAATCGCGAAGACCTACGTAGTTAATGGAATTTACATTCATCGCGGTGAAGTTCGCCGTTTTATTTGCGTCGATCGAAACGAAGTCGCCATCGTTAAGTTTGTTCAGGTACATCGCCACGATCGGTGAAGCACCCGACAAAAGATATTTTTTATTTTCAGATTTTACAAAAATATAGTTTTTGCCTGCCAATTTGACGATGTCGCCATCGAATTGAAGTGCAGTCGCCGTCTGGAAGAAAAACAACATTAGCGCAAAAAAGATTTTTTTCATATGCGGTGAAAAATACACTATAACTCCGGAGGGTCAATTTTAATGTGACCCTCGAATCCGTATCCAAAGAGCTTCTGGAAAAAATACAATGCACAAAAAAAGCGCAACCAGGGAATGATGCGTTAAGCATATGAATTTTAAAGGATATAGAATGAAATAGAAGACATGCGATTCTCGAAAATAACAATTTTTGTCTTAGGCTTCGTTATTCAAGTTCTGACGAGTGTGGCCCATTCACAGTCAAGTAGTGGGCGGCCGGCAAAAACCATCTCGAGAACTTACGGTTTTGCTGGAGTCTTGGCCGATCTTGGACTGTACTATTCCTTAAGTGAAGCGGCGGCAACACCATCGGTTAACAACACTTGGCAAAGTAGCACTACCATTTACGATTTTAAACTGGGCTACATTGAAGAAAGTCATTGGTATTATGGGCTGCTTTACTCCGGAAGAAGCGACAGTCAGTTATCACCGGATCAGTCTACCGGAGGTGCCGTTGGTGCCGGGCTTGGATACTTCGGTTACAACGGTTTCAACATCAGAGGATTCTATAAATTTAATGACACCTTTTCTGATTACAAAGACGGTACCGGCGTTCAATTGGATTTAGGCTTTGCGATCAACCCAACCTCAAATTTGTATTTAGGGCTGAATCTTTCTGTTCGTGAAACAATATTTAAGTCCAATTCGACTATTGCCGGATTTGACTCATGGACCAGACGGGAAACATATCCGTTTGTGACCGTGGGATACTTATTCTTCTAATTGCTGAAGGGTCCATGCGGCCAGTTCCTGTAGGGCCTCATCCTTTAAATTCTTTACCTCAGCTTTAAGTTCAAAAAGATTTTTGTTTGCAATGACTATTAGGGCGTTTCGCTTTAAACCTTTTGCGCCGGCGCGAAGCAGGGGGCTGCCAAAATGTTTTTTTTGAATTTTCTTGTGGGACTCTGTTAATAAAAAGCGGAAGTACTCAATCAGGTCGCTTCGCTTTTCCGGCGAAATGTTCAAGGTCAATTCTGTAGAGGTTAAGTCAGACTTTTCAATTTTCTTTTGGCGAAACACCTTTTCGTTCCATGGGCAAACGGTCTGGCATAGATCGCAACCGAAAAACCAGTCGCCGATATTCTTTCGTAATGAGATGTCCGGAATGTCTTTTGACTCAATCGTCAGATATGAAATGCAGTGTTCGGCCCTTAGCACCCGCGGTTCGATAATGGCGCCGGTAGGGCAAACTTCTATGCACTTGGTGCACTTCCCACAAAAATCAGGAAGCGGTTCAATAGTAGAGTCCGCTTTTAGGTCCGTAAGAATTTCAGCTAAGAAAAACAAGCTTCCGTGATCAGGATGAATGAGGCAGGTGTTCTTACCGAACCAGCCCAAGCCGTTTTGATAACCCAGATCCCGTTCAAGCAGTGGCCCGGAATCAACATAAGGAAGGAAAATGGCATCGGGATAAATTTTTTGAAGTTCGGCAATTATGCTTTTGAGTTTTTCTTTCAGCCAAAAGTGGTAGTCATCGTTTTGGGCATACAGTGCACTGCGCGCCGGTACATTAAGCGCGGCGGGCGAAGCTGCAGGAAAATAGCTTTGAGCAACACTAATGACAGAGGTTACTTGTGGATGCAAAGTCTTCAGATCTTTTTTAAAAACTAAATGTTCGTTTAAGTAGGACATGGTGCCATGGTAATTTTGCACCAGCCACTTTTCATAAAATTCAATAGACAGCGGTGACCGTAACGGGCCAATGGCCGCTTGATTTAAACCGAAAGAATTCTTTAATAATTCCAGGTTATTTTCAATCGAACCATTGAATTTATTGAGTGATTGCGAAAAATCAGCCATATTGAATTTGTGTATACTAGGGCATCCTCTGTTAAAAATCATCGTCTTTATCCCGAATTGCTGAAGATCAGCGATAGGCTGAAAGTTCATCAATTTGTTTGCTGGCTGGCCGGCGGAGCTGTGAGAGATCTTTTGTTGGGGAGAGAAATCAGTGATTTTGATTTAGTTACTGATGCCAGCACGGAAGTTCTTAAAGAGCTCTTCCCGGAAGCCGTATTGGTCGGCGAGGCTTTTGGTGTCCTAAAAATCCCTTTACCTTCCGGCGACACTCTCGACTTGGCCACATTCAGGGAAGAAGCAGACTACCGAGACGGACGAAGACCCTCAATGGTGAGATCTTCAACCCCGGTTCAAGACTCTCTTCGACGGGACTTTACAATTAATTCGCTTTTTTGGGATGTGCAGGCCGAAAAGGTTCGCGATTATCTGGGCGGGGTGTTTGATCTTCAACAAAAGTGCCTTCGTTGTGTGGGTGATCCAACGGTCAGATTCTCAGAAGACTATTTAAGAATCGTTAGGCTCATGCGCTTTGCTATCCAGTTAGGATTTGAAATCGATCCGGACACGCTAACTGCTGCCAGAGAAGGGCTCGACAACGTTGACAAAGTCAGCGGCGAGCGGATCTGGGCTGAGCTCAAGAAAATAGAAACCCATCAGGCATGGGGGGCAGTGGCTTCCATTTCTTTTTTTGGCGAAGTCATGGCGTTTGTATTTAAAGATGCAGAGTTGCGAAGGACAAAGTTTTCTTTCAAAAATGATCTGAGTCTCCCAATGGCCCTTTATTTATTAAATCCACCGAAAGATTATTCGGAAATTTTGAAATCACGCCTTAAAGTTTCGAAGAAAGAGTTAGAAAAATACCGAAACATAAGATTTCTTGCGAACGAGGCAGGGAAGTGGTCGGCAGAAGAACTCGCCTTTGAAGTCGAGAAGTCAGAAGAGCTGAATGAATCTTTCAAAGAGCTGGTTTCGGCAGGTATTTTGACTGCTGAATTACTTAAATTGGTCGAAACTCTACGAGCCGAAAATCCTGCAAGCCTCGTCTCAGGTGCAGAGATGAAAGACCTGGTGCCGGCGCATTTGATCTCTCAGGAAATCCGAAAAATACGGGTCGGACAGCTAGGTAAAATCTACAGGACTAAAGTTGACGCCCTAGACTATTTGAAGAAAAAATACGCATAAACAAGGCGGAAATCTTAGACCAAGGATTAGTTTATTTCGGTTAAAACTAACTGATTGAATCTGATAAAAAGTTGAAAAATATTAATTTCGGTCCAGTTTTTAAAATAAATGCAGTCAAAAGTATTGCGTTCCTACGAAAGTGTTGTCAGACTTAGAGACAGGTTGTTGTTGTTCTGTTGGGGATGCCCACTTAGACTAAGGATTGTCTGGTGAGTTCTTAACAAAACACTAAAAAGTATAACGAAAAACAATTAAGCAGGAGGAGCAAGGATGCTCAGAGACATTTTAATCCAAAAGGGCCTTTCTAATCGTGAAGCTGAAGTTGCAGAACTGGTTTCTAAGGGACTTTCTAATAAGGAAGTTGCTAATCAGTTGTTCGTAACTGAAAAGACAGTAAAGTTTCACTTAACAAACATCTACAAAAAAATGAACGTGAAATCTCGCGCTCAATTGATTGTATGGTGCCTTCCTCACCTTGGTTTTGTTGAGAGTGAAGCACGTATTGAAGTTGCACAACCTGCTGGAGCAACTGCATACAACACTCAACAAGCTGCTACAATGCCTGCTGGCAATGCTACTATCACTCTTCCGGGTGTTGGTAACTTCGGCCGCGGTAATTCAGATATCGGCGTTTAGTCGTTACTGAAAATCTAGGTTATTATTGATGGGTCATCACGATTTAAAGAGTAAGCCAGTAAGCTCCTCTCAAGTTGTGATGACCCAACTTGTTTTACCTTCACATACAAATGCACTGGATACCGTCTTCGGCGGTACTATTATGTCCTGGATCGATATTGCCGCTGCTATTGCAGCCCAAAGGCACTCGAACAAAGCGGTCGTTACCGCAAGCATGGATCAACTCAATTTCATAGCTCCCGTTAAAAAAGGCTGGGTCGTTAATTTAAAGGCCTCAGTTAATTTTGTATCCCGTACTTCAATGGAAGTCGGAGTAAAAGTTGAAGCAGAAAATCCACTGACCTCGGAATTATTTCACACAGCCTCGGCTTACATGACTTTCGTTGCTTTAGACAGTAACGGAAAACCAACCTCGGTTCCTGAGTTAGAATTAGTTTCTGATGAAGAAAAACGCCGGTATTCAGCAGCTAAAAAACGCCGGGAGCATCGTCTTGCGAACCGAAATGTTTAGGCATTTTTCCGGGAACCGTAAGTATCTAGTAATTATTTTATTTTTTTATTCACTTTCAGGATTGGCTCAACCAAAGCTAATGAGTGCAGTAAATTCTGAACCTAAAACCGGAGCTCAGAAGTTTACTATTCGTACGGAATCAAAAAGTTTTGAAAAAACCAAATTCAGAAAATTAAGTGAGGCTAAGGCAGCTGTTGAAAAGTACAGAAGAAGCTTCAGTTCACGTGCTAAAGACTTAAATAAGCGCTGTCAGAATCACTTTGGCCCGGGTTATTCTTATAACGGACTTTCGGTTAAGCCTCGCGCCATTGGATATATGAATGAAGATCTGCCGATAGATTTGTTTTCGTGGAAGCGGCTGATTGTTGAAGTTTATATTCAGTGTTTTAAGCCCGAATAGAATAAAAGTTATTTAAGCTCAGTCTTGTATAGGTAGACAAATAATGGACGGGTAGATAGTGATCCGTCTTTGCCCAAAACCGAACAAATCAACGATAATGTTAGAAGTGGATCTCTCTTCTTGTTGTTCAACTACGCTGCTATATCTGAAGTTTTCTCCGAAACGCTGCTTACAAAGAGCATCAAACTCAGACTTTCG
>JANWIU010000183.1 GCA_025449725.1 Pseudobdellovibrio sp. | reverse complement strand
CATTAAAGTGGACTTACCTGCCATGTTAGGCCCCGTCAGCAGTAAGCATTCAGATTTATTCAGCGAAACAGTGTTCGGAACAAAACTGCTTCCCGTAAATTGCTCAACCACAGGGTGACGGCAGTTTTCCAGATGTATTTGCCGATCATTTCGAATAGTCGGTCTGCAGTAACTTTGTTCCAGACTTAACCAAGACAATGAACTGATCACATCAAGCTCACTGCACAGCTGGGCCAACGACAGCAGTTCCGGCGCCTTTTCAAGAACATGGCGGCGAAGCTGATCAAATAATGCAAACTCCAAATCAAAACGCTTAACTTGAGCCGAGAGAACTTTCTTTTCGAGCTCGATCAGCTCTTCTGTGCAGAAACGCTCAGCATTGGCTAAAGTTTGTTTTCGCTGGTAATCAGACGGTACTTTTTCTTTATGAAGATTCGTTACTTCAATGTAGTAACCGAAGACATTGTTGTAGCGGACTTTTAAAGATGAAATACCGGTGCGGTCCTTTTCTCTTCGCTCTAAGTTTTCTATCAGCGAATGAGCATTTGTTGATAGGTTCACCAATTCATCAAGTTCAGCAGAAAAGCCGGATTTGATAATGTGACCTTGTTTCACACTTAGTGGGGCGTCTTCAACAATTCGCTCTGAAATTTGCTTTGATAATTGCGCCGTTTTTTTCAAGTCGTCTATTTGTTGCGAAGGTACAAAGAAAGTTTCGCACCAATTTAATGCCGCAAGCCCCGCGTCTATCGACCCTGCCAGGGCGGTCAAATCGCGCCCGTTACACTGCGGTTGAGCAATTTTACCCAAACGGCGTTCGATGTCTCCCATTCCGCCAAGGGCTTCGCGAACTTTTTTAAGTTCCAGCATATGGTCACGGAAACTTGCAATTTGGTCGTAACGGGATTCAATAAGTTTTTTGTTTCGAAGCGGAAAGCACATCCACTGACGTAATAGGCGCGCACCCGACGAAGTCTTTGTTCGGTTTATAGCCCCGTACAAAGAACCATTTGACTCACCTTTGAAGTTTGAAAAAACTTCGAGGTGACGCAACGTTGTTTGCGAAAGATGCAAACGATGCTCGAATTCACGCTCCACAAATGGCCGTAAAATTTGAATCAGCTCTGCATTAGCAAGAGACTTTACATAAGCTAAAAGTCTATCAGCAGAATTGGTTTGTGAAATTTTGTGTAAGTTCTCATTAAATTCTGAAACCACTATCCGCTCAGACAGCCGTGTTGTTGTCAGCCACTTTTCATTTTTGTCTGCCACAACCAATTCAGCTACAGGCAAGACTTCCAGCAGTTTTATTTTTTCATTCAGATTTTGCGATCGAAAATAAAAACATTCACCCGTTGTCGTATCCAGAAAACTGATTTGCTCGTCGTCGATCGACGTTAGGTAATGGGCTTTGCTTTGATCCAGAGTCTCGCTGTCGTAAACCATACCCGGAGTCAGAATGCGGGTGATGGCGCGTTTGACAATTCCCTTTGCCGTTGCGGGGTCTTCCACTTGATCACAAATGGCAACTTTAAATCCGGCGGCTAATAATTTATTGATAGGACCAGCTACCGCATGATGCGGGAATCCGCACATTGGCGTTTGGTCTTCTGATTTTTTGTTTCTTTGAGTCAGCGTAATACCAAGAAGAGGTGAAGCCTTAACTGCGTCGTCGTAAAAAAGTTCATAAAAATCACCCATCCTGAACAACAAAATTTTATCTTGATGTAGTGATTTGATATCCCAGTACTGCTTCATGAGCGGAGTCAGTTCGCCGTCTTTTTTAGCCATGTAATGGTTTTATTTTCACGACGCCGGAGTTTCAAATACAAAGTGCTTTATGCGCAAACTTAAAGCACCATTTTTAAAAGCTATTTGCTTAATTTGTAATACATTTATTCCAGTTAATTTTAAGCTTTTGTGAGAAACTTGCATCTGTTGAATCGACCACAATTTGAGCGCTCGAATTTGAAGGGTCCCCTGCATTCGTAACAGATATACGGGAGCGAATTCTAAGGGTCGCATTCTGAACACGGTCCACACATTCAAACATATCGCCTTTGCGAATACGCTTAAGTAAGCCACCGATGCCGTGGCCGTTTCCGCCAGGGCCCAAACCGTTACCATTACCACCGGGCCCATGCCCGTTACCCGGCCCACCGCCTTGACCAGGCCCGTTGCCGTTACCTTGATTTTTAGCCATCTGGTTCAATAAAGCTCCAAGAAAGCCACCTTTGAATTTGCCGTTTCCAACAGGAACCGGAGTATTTTGTTCAGGAATTTGCGCGTTTTCAATTGGGCTTCTATAGACCGTTACAAAGTTGTCCATCATCGGCCCACGCATTACATTTTGCTGGAACTCACGCATTCTTCCCTGAAATCCACCGGAAGACGGCGTATCAACTGAAATCACCTGCTGAGCAATAGTTTTATTGTTCGGTAAACCGACGAAGCCACGATATTCAACAGCTTCAAACTGGAAGCTCCAACCGGCTGGTAAGTCAAATTTCACAACAACCACACAGTTTTTATTAGCAACTCGTGCGTTGATATTAGGGCTGCCCGCGCCGACTTCTGCTTTAAAGCGATCATATAAAATACTCATGTATTGCAAATCCGGTGTTATTGAGACCCTTGCAGATTCAGCGTCACAACCGGTACCACGGAACTCTACGCTTGTAATATTTGCGAAAGGCGGAACTTCCTGTGCATTTGCACTTAATCCCAAACCTAACAAGAGCCAAACTGCTACCGATTTCATAAAATCTCCTCTGCTGTTCCAAGGTATAGCAAAGGGTGTTCCAAAAATAATAAGTTTTCGTTATGTCAGATATTAGCAGTCAGCTTCGCTTTTCGGGCCGACCACCAGCCTTGCAGAATCAATAACAATCCCGCTGCCCAGATGAACATGAAGCCCTTCAACTGTAATGGAGAAAGCGGTTCGTTAAAAATGAGAACTCCACTTAGAAATTGAATACTCGGAGCCAAGAACTGAAAAAATCCCATCAAATAATAAGGAACCCGCTGAGCTGCAAGCGCAAAGAAAATTAAAGGCAAACCTGTCACGACACCAGAACCCACTAACAATAAAATCGAAATATTTCTGTTATCAGCCTGAAGCCATTGCGGCGAATGCGTCAGTAAAAAGATTAAAGCAAAAGGCAACATTATTCCCGATTCAAATTGATTTGAATTCAACGATGACACCGGATTTATCTTTTTAATTAATCCGTATAACGAAAAGGAAACTGCCAAAAACAATGCAATCCATGGGATCTGCCCTTGCGCGAAGGTAATCGTGCCCACGCCAATGACTGCCAGAACAGTAGCTACTTTTTGATAGGTCGACAATCTCTCGTTCAGAAAAAACACACCCAAGGCAATATTTACTAATGGATTAATAAAATATCCAAGGCTGCTTTCAACGATCTGATTAGAATTAACGGCATAAATATACATAAGCCAATTTGTCATCAGCAAGATTGACCCTAAAACTAAATTACGGGTCAGCGCAAAACCTTCCGGTCTGAAGACAAACAACTTTCTTTTTTGATTAAATAAAACTGCACTGTAAAAAACAAAAGACCAAACAACGCGGTGACAAAGAATTTCCATATAGGGAATATGCTTCAGCAGCTTCCAATAAATCGGAAAAAATCCCCAGCCCAAGTAAGCTAAGATTGCATACATGGAGCCGGATTTAAGTGCTCCGGATTCTTTTGATTCCGCCATTAACGGTTTTTCAGTCTGGAGATTAATTTTTCGTAAATACCATCAAAGCCACCGTTACTCATAATAAGCACTACATCTTCGCGTTTGGCCTTTTTTGCGAGCTCCTCTACGATACTGTCAGCTGATACGTAGACGTCAGCAGTGCAGCCTTTGGCCTTTAAGTCTGCCACCAGCTCTTCAGTTGAAAACCGGTCAGTTTCGACGATCTTTCCCTGATCAAACGGTTTCGCAATCAGGGTTTCATGAGCTTCAGAAAATGCATCCACATAATCTTTTTGAAAAACTTTGCGGCGCGAGGTAGCCGATCGCGGTTCAAAAACGGAAAAAACTTTGCGGTTCTTATATCTATTTTGAATCGCCTTTACGGTTTCTTTGACTGCTGTCGGATGATGAGCAAAATCCTCGATAAGGAGAACACCTGAGTATTCACCCAAAATTTCCTGACGGCGTTTCACGCCTAAAAAGGAATCCATCGCTTTTTGCACTTGAGCCACCGGCCACTTTTGAATATGGCTTTGGGCAATTACGGCAGTCGCATTTAAAATATTATATTTACCTGTAAGGGCCGTTTTGAAATCACCGACCAACTGGCCCTTAAATTTAATAGTAAACGCTGTTGCGCTTTCCGACTCCGAAGTAATAGTGGCAACGTAATCATTAGCGGCACCGAATCCATAAGAGAATTTTTTGCCGGCCGGGGTGGTTCCTGCAATTTCGGAAACATTTTTATCATCTCCCCAATAAACCAGCGACCCATCTGCAGGGATGAGTTTCATTAAGCGGTAAAAGGCGTCCTTAACCGCATCGAAATCTTTATAGATATCGGCGTGGTCAAATTCCACTGAAGTTAAAATAACATTCTTAGGTCGGTAATAAATAAATTTTGGAACTTTATCAAAATAGGCTGTGTCGTACTCGTCACCTTCGATAACAAACGTGTTAGCTTCCGGGTTTTTAAAACTCTGTGAAAAATTTTTGGGAATTCCGCCGATTAAAAACCCCGGCTTTAATCCACCGACTTCAGCTGCCCACGCCATTAAGGATGTGGTTGTGGTTTTACCGTGAGTTCCGGCAATAACAAAACAGTCCCGGTCAGCAATGATCACTTCACCCATTGCCTGTGGCAATGAACAATACGGTAAATTTAACCGGTTCATTTCGATTGCTTCTTCGTTGTTGGCAGAAATGACGTTACCCACAACAACAAAGTCAGGAGCAGGATTTAAATTCTCTTTTTTATATGGACGCAGAATCTGAATTCCCAGCTTTTCAATTTGAGTCGACATTGGTGGATACGGATTTAAATCACTTCCCGTCACTTTGAATCCACGGTCTTTCAGTAATCCGGCCAGAGACGCCATCGCTGTTCCGCAAATTCCCATTAAATGAATTGTCGCACCAGATTTTAGGTTTTTAATAGAAGCTTGAGGCATTATGTTACCCTTTTCAGTGACTCGTAAATCCAACTGTGAATCTGCGGCCGCAACGTAATGAAGCCTTTATTTTCACGTCCGTAATGAACACGGTTACTTAACACCAAGACCAATAAATCATTACGCGGGTCATACCAAAACGAAGTGCCGGTAAAGCCCGTATGGCCAATAGAAAGAACTGAAAAATGCGGTCCGCAAGAAGCGCTGTTCAGTGACGGCATCATGTAACCCATGGCCCAGTCACCCACATCGAGTGGAACAGCCCGCTGCGCGAATAGCTGCGCTGTCTTCTGACGAATGCTATATCTGGCAATGCCCTGAAGCTGCGACCTGATATTTAGGCCAAACGTAGAAACGTCTTCAATACTTCCGAATAATCCCGAATGAGTCGAGATTCCACCGAAGCTCCAGGTGTTTTCATCATGAACCTCAGCGCGTAAAATTCTTTTACGCCATGGGCAGTCTTCTGTCGGCGCAAACTGCTCTCGCGGAATATTCGTTTTGTTTTCCAAATGATATTCTAATGTAGTCGCAGGATAAAATTTTTCTTTGAGAGCCAGCCAGGTCTGATGAAGATCCTTGTCGCTGAATTTTTCCAGAATAAATCCGAGTAAAATCACACCTAAATCGGAATAGACCGATTTTCCGGTTTTATTAATTTTTGAACTATTGATTTGTTTAAATATCCACGGGCGCTTTTCGTTCCAGGTCAGATTAAGATTAATTTCTTTATAAAAAGGTGCCCACCACTCGAGACCCGAAGTATGAGTCATAAGTTCGGTGATAAGAGTATCATGTTTATATTCCGGAAGGATTTCACTCACCTTTGTATTAAAATTCCACTTACCCTTATCGAAAGCTTCCATCATAGCTTGCTTTGTAAAAATAACTTTGTTCATTGAAGCTAAATCATAACGTGGATACGTCTGACCCACGCTGACATCACAGACAAGGCGGCCGATATGGTAAGCTCTGGCAACCACTCCCGGAGTAACATCAGGAATGGCCTGCTTTATCTTTTCAATAAGTTGATTTTCTTTACTGGAGTATTTCATTTTACGCTCTTAAATGGTGAGTAAACTTTCATTTCAGCTGTTCCGTCAGAAAAGATTTCGGCTTTTGTGTTAAAAAAAAGCGGCCGTTGCAGTTCGCCGTGGCCGTTTTCGATACCTGTAAAAGCCGGAATCTTAAGTGAGTTGCAAAAATTTGAAAGCACTTCCTGAATATAGTTTTCTTTATTGGGTTCGTCGCAGTTTGTAAAGTCGCCGAACACAATTGCTTTCGCGCCATCAAATGCACCGGCCTGCTTCAACTGTTGAAGACAGCGGTCCACTCGGTATGCTCTTTCGCCCAATTCTTCTAAAAATATAATTTTATTTTTTGTTTTGATTTGCGATGGCGTTCCCAGTGTCGACGCCACGACCATCAAATTACCGCCAACAACTTCACCGGCTATTTTCTTTTTGCCGGCGGCGGCTTTATTGATAGGTTTCAAGCCTTGAAATTTCATAACAAAATCCGCATCGGTGAGAACGCTTTTTATTTCCTGAATATTGGGTTCAGTTAATTTCTCAAGAGCAAGCCTGTCAATGAGAGCGGAGTGAAGACATGGCCACTTCCATTTTTGAGTAATGACTGTCTGCAAAGAAGAAATATCACTCAATCCAATCAGAATCTTTTTTTCTTTAGGGATAGCCATTTTTTCGATAAAAGGCAAAAGCCTGATAGAACCGTAACCGCCACGAAGACACCAAACTATTTTTGAATCCGGATTTGTAATGGCCTTCTTAAAACTGTTAAACCGGTATTCGTCGGAATTAGATAAAAATATTTCTGGCTTTAATAAGTTCTCGTCGTAAGTAACATTGTAACCCCAGCTTCTGAGAACTTCCGCACCTTTTTCTAAATGATTAAAAGGTGCGTGCGAACCCGGAGCGATAATTTCAATTACATCACCCGGTTGCAACGGTAACAAAGCAGCCGCTTTTTTAGATTTGTTTTGCCTGACTTTTGTCTTTTTGGTCAGTGGTTTTTTTCGTTTCGACACCCTTTAAGCTTGTCGGATATTCCCCATTAAAACAAGCCGCGCAGAAGCGTTCAGGACCACTGTTTAAAGCCTTCCACATCCCGTCTTCTGACAGGTAGGCAAGAGTGTCGGCACCGATGTGCTTTCGAATGTCTTCTAAGCTGTGCTCCGAAGCAATAAGTTCGCTCTTTTGAGGGGTGTCGACCCCATAATAACAAGGTCCAGTCGTAGGCGGAGAGGCAATTCGTAAATGCACTTCTTTAGCACCTGCTTGCCGAATCAGGGCGATGATTTTTTGACTGGTGGTTCCTCGCACGAGAGAATCATCAATAACAACAACCCGTTTATCCTTTAAAATTTCCGTCTGTGGATTAAGCTTAATCTTAACTCCTACGTCTCGCACAGACTGGGCCGGCTGAATGAAAGTCCGTCCGATATAATGGTTCCTAATAATTCCAAATTCAAATGGAATGCCGCTTTTTTGTGAGTAACCAATGGCAGCGGGCACACCGCTGTCAGGCACAGGTATAACAATGTCCGCATCAATTGGCGATTCCTCAGCCAGCTTAACACCGAACTTTTTACGGGAGTCATATACCGATTTCCCAAATACGACAGAATCCGGTCTGGAAAAATACACGTGCTCAAAAACACAATTAGCCGACTTTCTAGTCGACTGGGTTCCGTCAGAAAAGCGGGATGATTTTATACCTTCGGATGAAATTTCAACAATTTCTCCCGGCTCGATTTCACGCACCAGTTGAGCGCCAATTAAATCCAAGGCACAGGTTTCACTCGCGACGACGTAACATAATCCCGAACCTGATTTCATTTGCCCCAGCACCAAAGGTCGAAAACCCAATGGATCTCTTAAGGCCACCAGCCGGTCCCGAGCCAAAATTACAAAGCTGTAAGCGCCGACCAGATTTTTTAAAACTTCTGTAAGTGCAGAAACCAAGTCATTTGAAGGATGTTTTGCCAAAAGGTGAAGTAAAATCTCGGTGTCACTTGTTGCTTGAAAAATGGCCCCGTCCCTTTGAAGCGCGGTACGCAACGTTGAGCTGTTAACAATGTTTCCGTTGTGAGCAACTGCTAAAGGACCTGTAAGTAATTCGGAAGTTAAAGGCTGGGCATTGACTACTGAATTATCGCCGGTTGTTGAATAGCGGACGTGCCCGATGGCCACCGAACCGGTCAATTTCGCAAGCGTCGCCTCAGAAAATGCATCCGCTACAAGACCCAAGGATTTATGAATGCGATGAATGGGCTGCCCTGCCGTTTGTGTATCTAAACTAACAATCCCCGCAGATTCTTGTCCGCGGTGTTGCATGGCATACAATCCAAGATACGTAAGCTTTGCGGCCTCCGGATGATTCCAAATACCGAAAACACCGCACTCTTCTTTCCAGGAATTTTTCATATGTTAGCTATCTCCAGACCGGTTTTATAAGTTTTTCGGAATTCAGCAAGATTCATCATCAACTGATTCGAGAACTTAATTTCGATTAATCTTGTCTCGCCGACCTTTTTTACTTCCACCGGGCATTTTTCAAAATGCTGTTTCAAAAATTTTTCAAACTTTTCAGCACTTTCACCCGTGGTTATCAAAAATGAATAAAAATGATCTTTAAATGCAGAATCCGGCGCATCCAATGCAAGATCGTAACTGAGATCAAATCCGATTTGATCTGTGCACATCTTCAAACAAGTAAGACCGATACCGCCCAGCCCTACTGCCTTTACAGACGAAACTTTAAGTCCTTCGATTCTAATACTTTTATCCAGAGAAGTACAAATTTTAATGAATTCGGCGACATTTACAGTGTCATTCAAAGTAAATTCAGTTTTTTTACCTGAGCTGTTATCGGCGTAGATGTATGATTCCACCCAAGGAAGTTTAACCATAAATATATGATCGTGTGCCTCGGTAAATTGATCCGGAATAAGTTCTTCTACACTGTCGCGTAATCCGACCACGCCTACCGCCGGAGTCGAAATAATGTTTTCACCCAAAGTTTCATTGTAAAAACTAACGTTACCGCTGATCACCGGCGCATCCAAATCAATAGAAGCTTTTGCAATAGCTTCTACACTGGCAACGAATTCCGACATAATTTCGGGTTTTTGCGGATTTCCGAAGTTAAGGCAATCCGTAGCGGCTAAAGGCTTCGCGCCCTTTAATGCCATCTGTAAAGAAGGATAGTAGATGGCATCGAACGCACCGATCTCCGCGTCCATTAACATGACTTCAGGACGGCAACCAACACCCAGGCTAAGTCCGCGGCCTGTATGATCTAAGCGCGCAAAGGCAACAGAACTTGAACAGTCCATTGCTGTACGGGCACCGACCCGCTGATCGTATTGATTATAAATCCACTTCTGTGAATTCAACTTCATTTCTTTCATCAGTCTTTCAATGATTTGAAGGTAATTTGAAGTTGGTGGAGTCAACTGACTCACTTTATTTGGATAATTCCATTTCGAATAAGGCCGTTTGTATTGGGGAGCATGTTCTACAATAAGGTCCGGATCTATATCAGTTAATACTTCCCCGCCCCACATCAACTTTATTTTTCGATCTTTCTGGACTTCACCTAAAATGGCCGCGTCCAAACTCCATTTTTTGAATGTGGCCTGAAGTTTTTCGAAATTTTTCGGTTCGCAAATAAGCAGCATTCGTTCCTGGCTTTCCGATAACAAGATATCTTCGGCCGTCATGGTGGAATCACGCAGTGGAACTTTTTTAAGATCAATAACCAGTCCCACTTGGCCTTTTGAGGCCATTTCAAAACTAGAACTCGTTAGTCCCGCAGCGCCCATGTCCTGCATGGCAACAACGTAGTCTTTTTCTAGTACTTCGAGACAAGCTTCGATTAAAAGTTTTTCATAGAACGGATCACCGATTTGCACATTCGGTTTTTTTGAATCCGAGTCCTCATCAAAAGAAGCGGAAGCCATAGAGGCACCGTGAACGCCATCGCGGCCCGTTTTCGCTCCAACATAAACAACAAGATTTTTTTCACCTTTGGCTTTTGATAAGGCCATCTTCTGGTTTGGCGCAAAGTAGCCAACGCTCAAAGCATTAACCAGAATATTTTTATTATAACGTGAGTGAAGATTGGTTTGCCCGGTTACCGTAGGAACGCCAACACAATTGCCGTAAGAAGAAATTCCTTTTACAACCCCGTTCATCAAATACTTCATGCGAGGTGCTTTCATCTCTCCGAAACATAAGTAATTTGCCGACATGATCGGGCGCGCGCCCATCGTAAAAATATCACGAAGGATCCCGCCTACTCCTGTTGCGGCACCTTGCACGGGTTCAATGAAGCTCGGGTGATTGTGACTTTCCATTTTGAATGCCACACGTTCGCCCTGTCCTAAATCGACGACTCCGGCATTTTCACCGTCCATGTCAGGAGTATTGGCATTTCTATAAGAAAATTTTCTTAAATGAATTTTTGAAGACTTATAACTGCAGTGTTCGCTCCACAACGCAGAAAACAGCGGCCACTCGACTAAATTGGGTTCGCGGCCCAGAAGTTGTTTCATTAGGTTATATTCTTCGTCAGACAAACGATAGGTTT
>JANWIU010000182.1 GCA_025449725.1 Pseudobdellovibrio sp. | reverse complement strand
TCTTTAAGCAAGGTTTTAGCTATGGTTCTGGCCGGTGCAGGCGCGGGCTCTGTGCACTTTCCTGCTGAATCACACATACTCATTTTTTCTTTTTGGACTGTCTGGTTCCAGTTGGTAGATGAGGACTTTAACTTCACCGCCCAATAACTACCTTTAGGATTAATAAAATCAGAAGGTAGCTCTTTTTGTTTTAGCTCACGACCTAAAGAATCCACAATTTTTTTACAGCGGCTGATGCTTTCGGAGCGTTTATTTTTACTGCTTGTTTGTACATTACAGCTTTTGCCATCATAAAAAAATGATAGGACTCGCACGTGACCGCGTTTAGGCGTCAGCTCTGTGATTTCAATTTCTACCGGCGTAATTTTGGATTCTTCCGCAACTGCTGAAACACAGAAACCAAAAACTAAAAATAAATAAATTAAAGGTTTCATTGCTGACCATCCTGCGATTCTTGCGAATTAGAAGCCGGAGGCTGTTGGCCGGAAGGCGTAGGGACAACTCCTGTTGGCGACAACAATCTAACGTTATTCATAAACGGTCGGATAAGGCCTTCAACAAGGCCACCTTCTGTAGTTGTAGAAGTTGCTTCAGCTTGCTGCTGGTTCAATCTGCAAATCGGCGCGGCTAAAACCGTGTTACGAAAGCGCGGAGAATTTTGTGCGATACACTGAACAATTTTATGCCCGGTAAAGTGAACCCGCGATGGCGGAAACGTACATGATCGTTCCAAATTGTACATGACATCTTCAGGAGTTGCAGTCAGCAAAGCAAATGCTTCGGCCAAGCCTTCTTCGATTTTGGCTCCGTAACAGGCGTTTGCAATATAAGATTGATCACTACTGTTTCGAAACTCTTCCCGAATACCGTTAGAAATACAGGTTCCGGTTTCTCTTGCATTTTCCGGGTGCATAAAATCACCCATAAATGAAAATTGTTGAAAACCCTGAGAATTATATCTGCAATACGCTTGAGGGTCCGGATCATAATCATCACCCGCTGCCAAAGTAGATCCGTCACGTGTAGCGATTTGTCTGCGTATGCTACTGCAAGCGTGGCCCAGTTCATGCCGGAAAGTCCAAAGGGTTTCGCCGCCGTCGTCGGCTCTTTCATATCTTGAAATGCTGACCATTCCTGGCGCTACTTGACCTAAGCGATTTCGTAATTGCGGACTGTCCTGTAAAACTGAAGCCCGAGTCGCCTCTTGAACGTCAGCAGGCTCACGACGCATTCTTAGCAGCCACCAAACCATCAGATTTTCATCATCAGTATTAGTAAACACTCCACTGTCGCGGCCTGTACAGCGATCAGGCTCATTCGGATGAGTCGTCGCACGAGGATTCGTACAAAACTGCAGCCGCACCTGGCGAAACACGTTCAAACATTCTTGATTGCTGCCACAGCATCTGGATGCAACACTACTGCGGGTTCTTGCAAACATTGATTCCATTGCTCGTAATTCAGCTCTGGAGCCCATCGTCCGACCCAGCTCCGCCATTTGCATCGGGCTGTTGTCACCTTCGTAGCTCGTTGAGCTTTTATCTATTGTTTCAGGTCTATCTCGGACTTGCTCTGCCCAATCAGGTATTCCGATCTGTCGATCTTCCGAACTTACGCCCACAGATGTTGAATCACCCGATCCTGCCAACGTATTTTGCGGAGTCGCTGTGATTACGACTGCAGTTGTTTTTGGCCAATAAGGTTCACAAACAGCACTGGTGAGGTTCTGACCATTGCTCAAAGCTTGCATATTACGGCACATTTGAATTTCAGTTGAACCTGCTGCAACCGCAACATCTCTTAAGGTTTCTTCCACTTGCGAAGTTTGAACCTCAGAAAACACCGAACATTGAAATAGAATAATAAAAAGAAAGAGCTTTAACCGCATGTTCTTTTATAATATCGGGTTAAAATTTGAAAATAAAGAACATCAAGACGTCCAGACCTACGGCCAGCGATTTATTGCAGGTTCAGCTCTACATAGATAGGCAAATGGTCTGAAATCCCCGTACCATCAGCCTTATCGAAGCGTTTTGGAGAACCATTCTCATTTAACTGAGTCGCAGCCGCCTTTGGTGTGTTAACGGTGTCTGCCAGCATGACTTTTTCGCGCGTAAAAATCGCATCGAGGTAATCCCAATGGTCTTTGTAAAAGTAACTGCCAGGAAACTTCGGTGCCGCAATTAAATGTGTCACTTGAAAATCTTTAAAGGTTCCGCTGTAGATTTTTTCGCGGTCTTCTTCGGAATTTTTAATATTGGTATCTCCGCCACCCACAACATAATCGGCATTCGCATGAATCATGAGGTCACGTAAAAGCTCGGCGGCGGCTTTACGCTGCTCTACAGGGTTTGCTTGGGAAGGAAAGTGCACTGCAAATGCACGAAGAATTTTACCGTTCGGAAGTTTTAAAGGTACTTCTAAAATTCCACGGGTAGGATTCACATCTGAAAAAGGCATTTTATGCAAAACCGGAGTGCCTTCCACCGGATATTTCGAAATCACACCGACATCAATTCCGCGCTCGTCATTGCTTTCCAGCAATGTAACCGATTTGAATCCGGCAGCAGCCAAATGCGTCTCTTGCAATTTATTTAAGGCATTAATGTTTTCAACTTCTTCTACAAATAAAATGTCTGGGCCTTTGCCGTTTTGAACTTGCAAAATTCCTTTTGCCACTTGCGAAATCTTTTTTGCAAAGACTTCGTCTGCGATCGGGGTTTCATCGTGGTCTTTTACGTTATCAAAAAAATTTTCCAGATTGTAAGCCATAACAGAGACTTTGAAAGCCTGCGGCTCTTTAGGAGTCGGGGTCACAGGTGTTGGCTTCGTCTTCGGAGCCGGATTATTCTGCGACTGTGCTTTGGGTTTGGAAGGCGGTGCTTGCTGGCAAGAAAACAACGAAATCATCACCAGAAAATAAAAATACTTAGCCATGCTCCACCCCACTCTGACACCAGTTATTACGTTTGAAAGCTTAAGGAGCAAGGCCAGTGCCACGGTCTTGAAAAAATTTCTGTGATTTTTGATACCATTTTGCCTGTAGAAAGATCTAATCAGCTTTATTAGTCCGTTGCCATGCCGCGAAACCGGCAAAAAGAAGGCTTCCGGCTGGGTTATTTTCATGACACCGCCTTCATCTGAAATTAGAATTTTTGTCGATGAAACACGTAATTGCGATGGACCTCGGCGGAACCAAGATTTTTGCTGCCGTAGTAACCGAAAAAGGCAAAATTGTTAAGCAAGTTAAGGCTGCAACACATCTCAGTGGGGGTTGGCCTGCCTTAAAAAAACAAATCGTTTCCATTTGCAAAGACTTGATGAATTCCGGCAATAAAATTACCGCCATCGGGATTGGCTCAGCCGGCCCGCTTCACGCCAAAAGTGGAGTTCTTTTAGACCCTACGAACTTCGGTTGGAAAAAAAAGAAAATTAATTTTGTAAAAGATCTTTCGAAAAATTTAAAAATTCCTATCGTTTTTGATAACGACGCTGTTGCCGCTGTGCTGGGCGAGCGCTGGTTGAAGCATTCCCCTGCAAATACAGTTTGTATCACATTAGGAACCGGGCTGGGTGTAGGGGTTCTAATAGATGACAAAATTCTTCGCGGCCGTGGCGGCTTACATTCCGAAGGCGGCCATCTCATTTTGCGGCCTCAGGATCACGATGCTCACTGCGAATGCGGAGCCCCCGGCTGTGCCGAAGGCTTTTTGTCCGGCGTAAATTTTGTTAAATGGGTGTCTAAAAAAACTAACCGAAAATTTAAGGACGCAAAAGAACTCAGTGAACTCGCAAAGAACGGCGATATTGAAGTATCGCGCTTCTTTGCTGAGTATGCCGAACTAATGGCGCAGTATCTTTGCAGCATCGTTGTTTTGTATTATCCGAGTGAAATAGTGTTTTCAGGATCGTTTGCCCAGGCTTCGGATTTATTTTTACCCCAAACCCAAAAAATCATGGCAGAGTCGCTGGCCCGCCAACAAGCCGCTCATAAAATTATTCCAAAAATCAGAGTTTCGCGCTTAGACAACAACAACGGTTTGCTGGGCGCAGGCTATATGGCTTTCCAGTACAAAACATATCACAAGTAAAATTAGGTTCCAGGTCCTGTTTGTTACAAAAGGTGCCAGGTTCAGCTTAAAAAGGCCGGGTATTTTTCTTCTTTACTTTTTCTTGCAAGAAGCTGTGAAACCATTTGTATTTTTTTAATTTATTTTTTTGTGGTTCGCGGTTTTCGGTCAGGCATTCGTACAACTCTTGCACTTCCGGAAGACCAATTTTTGTAAATTCATCCACATTTCGGTTCGGCAGAAATTCAGAGAAACGCAAGGTTTCGCCCTTATAAACTTCGGAATAAATTTTAGCTTTAATTTTGTATTGTGCTTCCGAAAGTCTAAAAATCTTTTCAGCATGACAGTTGTAAGCCGGCGCCCAAACTGGAGTTTTTTTGGCAAAAACAGAGTGTACAGCGAAGCTCACATCCTGGTGATGAGGGTGCCCGTATTCACCGGTCACCCCGTGCGTGTAAACTTCCGTCGGCTTCGGCAAGGCTTCCAGCTTTTCTATCAGCCGTGCAACATCCAGCCGCTTTTCGTAAATATCAGGAAAATCCCAGTGTAGGGATTTTGTGACCTTCAGTTTTTTGCAGGCCTGCTTAAACTGCAAGGCTCTGTGCGACCCCTGGCCATCGGCATTCCCGTCTGTAACACAAATAACCGTCCAAGGAAGCTCTTGCTGTTGCTGTATGGCCGCCGAAAAGAACAGCGTTTCATCATCCGGATGAGCCACCACTAATAACCTGTATTTTTCGATATTTCTTTTAGACATGAATCACCAAATTTATTAGAGTATTGTAATTATGAAAAAGATCGTAGTTCAAGGGCAAAACGAATGGGTGCAGGCCGCTGCGCTTTGGCTTAACGAAAAACAGGCTGAGTATAAGGCTAAAAGCATTTATGTTCCTGCCGGTGAGACTCCAAAACCGTTATACAAGGATTGGGAGCTTCGGCGCCCCGAATGTTTAAACAAGATGAAGATGATTCAAATCGACGACGTTCTCGACGGCGAAAAGAAAAACGTCTTCAAACAATTTTTCTTTGATGAGTTACCAAGCTACGCCCCTAAAATTGAATATTTTGAGGTTGGCGAAAGCCAGGCCGATCTGGGAATTCTGGGTTTAGGCATGAACGGTCACGTGGCCTTTCATGAGCCGGGACTGCCGGCAAACTTTTACAGCGGCTGCGTACAATTGCAAAACGAAACACTTCATAACCTGGGGCTGGCAAACGGCACCTGGGGAAAAACATACGGCGCCAACGCCTTTTACAAATGCAAAGCTTTATTGATTGCTGTTAAAGGCGCGAAGAAAAGAGATATTCTGATACGCACACTTGAAGGCGGACTTAGAATGGCAAAAGAAGTTCCGGCCTGCGCATTGCTTTCACACCCGGATCTAACGATCCTAACCGACTTCGAAATCTAAAAAGGTTGCCTGGAACCTTCTCATTCCGGCTGAATTATTTTTTCGAATTTGATTGCGAAATGATCTTCTGAAAACTGAATATCGGCGCAAATGATGGCGCCCAATTTTATTTTTACAAGCTCCATTTTTTTTGAGGCCTTCTCAAAAAATCTAGAAATAAACGGTTCATGCCCGACAACCACCAGTTTTTTTTCACTTCTGGTTTTAAGCCACTTTATTAAATTCAAAGGCGAATCGTCCGGAGTGATTTTTTTAAGTGTCAGCACCGGCCGCTCGGTTTTGACTTTTGGCAAGTACTGCAGCAAAAGATCAAGCGTCTCCCGCGCTCTTAAGTATTCTGATGTAATAAAAAGCTCGGTGCCGGCAAACTCTTATGCATGAAGCTTTGCATGTTCTGAAAACTTAATTTTGCCTTTTTTAGTCAGCGGGCGGTCTTCTTCAGAAATTGATTTTAATAAAGCTTTCACTCGATCCATCGCCTTGGCGTGCCGCACTAGAATTAACTTCATCGTTACATTCTAAGTTTAAAATTAACCAATATCATCTAATAACAAAAACCTAGACCAAACTCCAATACTGCATAAAAAGTGAGTCAGGGCCTGACCAAAACAAACCCTCTTCGCTAGAATGTAAAAGCACAACAAAACCAGTGGCCAAATTTTCGAGGGGGAAAATGAAATCACGAATGATCAAGCACCTTGCCGTCTATTTATTAACGTTAAATTCTTTGACTGCTTTTGGCGCCATTGCCCAACAGCAACTTTCAAAATCTGAATTAATTGAAAAGTACACGCATGAGCCCACAAAAGAAGAATTGCGCCGCGCACTTCAGGCGCCGGTTACTTCCAATTCCGACTTCAACGGCAAAGCTGCTGACTGGCGGCCAGCACCTGAAATTTCAGATTACAAATTTGTATTGTTAAGTTCTGAGGCCGGTTTTTCAGAAGCGGCTAACCTTCGCTATTCTATCGCGCAAAATCTTCCTGAAGGCGTAAAGCTTGTTTTACTTGTCAGTAATTCAAATGCCGAACAAGTTAAGCGAACTTATTCGCAGTACATTTCTCCGGATCGATTAATTTTAGCAAAAGACACCGGCATTGAAGGTGGCTTCTGGGCACGTGATTCATTTCCTTATCCGGTGGTGAATGGCCAAGGGCAATTGTCTTTGGTAGGAGCCAAGTACTACCGCACATTTAGATCTTCACCCGCAGTTGCAAGTTCACTTGGTCTTAATATGACCCGTCCCGGTTTTACTTTTGTCGGCGGAAACTTAATGGCGGATGATAACGGCGTCTGCTTCACGATCGATAGCTATCGTCGCTTTACAACAACGGATAATGATCTTATCAATTCATACGGCTGCAAATCCGTTCATGTGCTTCGCAAATACAGCGGCATTGGCGATGTCGATGAAGTTGTAAAAGTTTTGAGTACCAATCTGATTTTAACAAACACTCCTGAGTATGTGAACGATTTCAAATCTTGGGGTTACAATGTTGTTATGTTGCCGGCCGTACCTAACAGCTACCGCACGTATGTGAATTCACTTGTAGTCGGTAAAACCGTCTTCATGCCGACCTACGGTATCAGCACTGATGCGCAGGCTAAAAAAGTTTACGAAGACCTGGGATACAAAGTTGTAGGAATTCCTTCTAATACTTTATCGGATGATATGCACGGGTCAGTTCACTGCCAAACAATGGCCTACCCTGCGATCAGCGAACAACAACTTATGGACGCTTTAGGATTAGAAAAAATTCAGTAAGGCGCGGTTGCGCAGGAGGTGAAGCGCCAGCGGCGCGGAACTGGACTGCGCCCCCTGCCCCTATTCTTCCCGATGTTGGGAGTTGGTATAGCGTGGCAATCGGATCTCGAATGAAGTAATTCAAATTACGGATTAATGCAGTGAACCAACACCCAAGATCGGGCAAAACTATTGTTCGGTCTCAGCTCAGCCCAACAAAACAATTCAATTTATTCACTCAGATCCTGGCACCTTTTGTAACAAATAGGACCTGGAACCTATACCGGACCTGGAACCTATACCTCTGTTAAACCGGGTTTTTAGTCAGGATATGTTTCAAGAGTTCATCGCTTGCCTGACTGCGCGGCTTATCTTTAATCCAAGCCACAGAGATATCATTTTTAAGATTGCTTTTCTTACCCTTGAATACATGCAGCGGCTGACCTTGCTTAATTAATTTTTCAATTAAGTGATCCGGAAGAATCGCAACGCCCATGCCCTGCTTTACTAAGCTGGCTACCCCCTGAACATTGGTGGCCCAGGCTTTAATGTTGAGGCTCACGTTCTTCTTGTTGTAATGATATTGAAACCACATCCGCAGAATACTTTCTTTGTGTTCGTATTCTAAAAAATCTAACAGCAGTAAATCTTTTAGGTTTTCTTTTTGCGTCGGCTTAATGTCATGTTTTTTCAAATACTGATTGGAGGCCACTAAATTCAAGTCTTCCTGAAACACAACCCGCGAAGCCACTTTTCTGTTTTTTTGAATAGAGTCAATAAACGCCAAGTCCACGTCACTGTTTTCAAGCTGCTGCATCAGCGCCAGTCCGTAACCATACACGAAGTCAAACTTCACTTGCGGAAACTTCTGCGACCATTCCGACAAAAACGGAATTACAATATTGTTCCCGAATTCAGTCGGAATGCCGATTTTAATAGTTCCTGCAATTTGCTTTTCCTTTGGATCTTTAATTTTATGAAGAGTATTTTCAATATCCATGAAGGCCCTGACACAGCTTTTGTACAGCAAATCGGCTTCTTCTGTTGTGTAGAGCTGGGTTCGGTTCCGGATAAAAAGCGTTAAATTAAGGCTTTCCTCGAAGCTTTTCATATGCTGGCTGACCCCCGATTGGGTCAAAAATAGCTCTTGCGCGGCCAGAGTCATGCTCTTGAGCCTATAGACGGTTTCGAAGATCTTCAGGTGGTTGATGTTTATTTTGCTTAAGAGGCTATTGTCCATGTAAAAACCTTCCGGCCCTGGTTTAATATTGGCACCAACGCCTTCATTAAGTTCCAATATAGCATAATTTTAACTAATGTATAAATATAAATTTAAATAATTTTTCATAATGATCCAATAGGCCTATAACTTGGTCCATACAAGAATAACAAACCTGATGAATCAGGAAGGTTTTATGAAAACATTATTTATCTCTTTAATCGTTATCGCTAACACAACTTTTGCAGCCGGCTTTGACTCCCTTCAAACTGAAATGGCCCGCACGGTAGCTCAAATCAACTCAATCGATGAGCAAATCAAATCTATCAAACTTAATGAATCAGGTGTTTTGATTGTTGTAAAAGTTGACGGCACTACTAAGGCCTTCAAATTAACTGAAAATAACAGTCAGGTACTTTTAAGCGCCGCTGCTCAATTAGCAGAAGTTGAACCAACGACTGAAACTCGCGACATGGTTTGCGAAATCATGATCAACAAATTATTCGATCAAAAGCTTTCAATCATCGACTTAGATAATAATAACTTAAAATTGATGTTAACTTCTTCATCTTGCGCAAACCCAACTTACACATTCCCATCAGATGAATCTTCTTTAAACGCTGCTAAGACTTTAAAAACTCAGTTGATCGTTTTAGCCCGCCAGTTAGCTGCAGCGAACGACCAACTCATTAACGCTAATAATTAAATCAAAGACTGAATGACCTGTTCTGCCACGGAAAACACAAGTTCCCTGGCCGTTTCTGTTTTAGGCTCCGGAATATTTTTCAGACTGAAATGCTCCGTCAGCACCGATAAAGCCCCTTCTTTTTCGCAGACCCTTAGAAAATCCAAAGCTAAAATATTGGTCGTGCCTTCCCAGATTGAAAACACCTGAGCATCACGCAACAGCCTCGGAATTCCGGTGTTTTCTATGTAGCCTGCCCCACCAAAGCTTTCTACGACTTCACTGCAGATCTGCATGCACTTCTTAGCAGTGTACAGCTTCACAACCGGCGTCAGCGCCCGCAAGATTTTCTTTTCAACATCAGTGGCCTTACCCGCCTCTTCTTTGCCAAGCAATTCAACCAGATAAAATGTAAAGATGAAGCATTTTTTAAATTCGGCTTCCAGATCATTCAGCGTTTTTTTATGAAGTGGATGATTAATTAAAAACGATCCGAAAGCGCTACGCTTGGTCGCGTAGTTTTGAGTTAAATCAAGCGCACGGCGCATATGCCCTATAGAGCAAATCGAATTATAGATACGCGTAATATTGAGCACGCTGGAAATGCGCTTAACGCCTTCTCCCGGCGCCCCGATCAACTGCGCATAAGTACCGTTTAAGTTCAGCTCTGCAGTGGGTAAGGCGTCTGTGCCCAGTTTGTCTTTAAGCCGCATAACTTCAATATTGTTTTTTTCAAGGTAAAAAAGTGACAGCCCTTTACTGATCTCGCCGTTTTGGTCACGCACTTTTGCAAGCGTCAGCGCCATTTGCGAAGTTGTGGCCGACGTAAACCACTTCGTGCCGTAAAGGCGGTATTCACGCCCGCCTTCGGGCTCTGCAATCGTTGAAGTACCGCTAACATCGGAACCGCCCGTTCTTTCTGTCATCCACTGACCGGAAGTCCAAAACTCTGACGGGTTACGTGAGGTTAGATTTTTAAATGCTCTTTGCTTTAAATCATCAGATCCGTGAAGCTCGATGGCTCTGGCTGCACCATCGGTCATTGCCAACGGACAAGAAAAAAATGCGCTCGAAGGATGATACAAATACAACAAAGCCATTTGATAAATGCGCGAATATTCTTCTTGTTGGCGCTCATAAGCGGTGGCCACAATACCTTCCGTCGCTGCTGCCTTTTCCAGATTCTTCCAGCCCTCAGAAACCTCTATATGGTCAATGCGGCGGCCCCACTCATCGTACTGAATCAGCCTTGGCTTATTGGCTTCTGCATTTTTTGACCATTCCAGCCATTCACCACAGGCCTTTTCACCGACATCACGCAAATGCTTTTGCACTTGCAGCCGGTAATTTACAGGAATCTTTTTTTCAATCATTTCCCTCAGCATCTCATCTGCGAGAAATGTGTTTTTTAATACAGGACCATCTTGATAAAAATCATTGTGCATGCCTCATTTTTTTCTATAAGATGGGATATGTCGACTGAAATTATTCATGTTAAAAAGGATTCGTATCTATTTCTTCAGGGCGATTCAGCCGACGCCATGTACGTTATTAAGTCCGGCGAAATCGGCTTATTCATAGCTGATTATCTGGTCGAGAAAATGGTTAGCCGCGTCGGCGCCGGCGAGCTCATCGGAGAAATGTCTTTATTTGACCAGCTGACCCGAAGCGCTTCGGCAAAAGCATTAACCGAAACTACGGTCGTTGTATTGCCTTACAATAAACTACGCGAAGATCTGGCGAAAATGCCTGAGTGGGTTCAGGTCGCTATGAAAACAATGACGATGAAGATCCGTTCTGCGAATAATGTCGTGCTGAACACCTCGGGTAAAAAGTAACCATGGCTGATTATAAGTCATTAAAGACTAATGAAATTCTTTTTAGACAAGGTGACGAACCGGACAATATGTATCTTGTCAAAACCGGACAAATAGCGATTTTTATTTCTGATGGTTCTAATACCAGAATCGTGGCCGTGGCCGGCGTGGGGGAACTAATCGGCGAAGTTGCCTTATTTGATCAAAAGTCCAGAAGCGCAGGAGCTAAAGCCATTTGTGATACTTCACTGGTGGTTCTCCCCTATGAAGCTTTAAGACGGCAGTTAGATACTTTGCCTGACTGGGTTAAAGTGACCATGAGAACCCTGTCAGACAAATTGCGCGACACCAATAAACGCATTATAGAATAATTTCTTTATAGTAATTTTTTAATTTCAGAATCAATCTCCTCAGGCTTTACTCTGGACCCAAACCTGTTAACCACTTCGCCTTTTCGATTAATCAGAAATTTATTAAAATTCCATGAAATTCTTCCCGAGAATTTTTCGTTTGAAGTTAACCATTTATAAAGTGGCTGTGCGTTTTCACCGTTGACATCGCCCTTTGCAAAAACCGGAAAGTCCACAGCGTAAGTTAACTTACAAAACTTCTGAATTTCTTCATTTGATCCGGGCTCTTGTGAAAAAAATTGATTCGACGGAAAGCCCAGAACAACAAAGCCTTTGTCTTTGTAATCCTTGTAAAGCTTTTCAAGCCCCTCATATTGGTAAGTAAACCCACATTTACTGGCCACATTGACAACCAAAACGACCTTCCCTTTGTAGTCGCTTAATTTTACATCCTGATTTTGTGCATTCTTAACTGTGAATGAATAAAATTTTGAATCTTCGGCCGCTAAAACACTGCTGCTTAAAAGAATCACCACTATCATTTGCTTAAAAAAATCAGACATTCTTGCTCCGTTTCGTAAGAGTTTCCCATTCTTTATTTAACTGCACGACATTCAGTCTTTGGCTATGCTCTTGATATACAAGTTGCTCATATTGTTTTTCAAAATTCACCAAAAACTCTTTATATTCAGGAAATTTAGCCGCCACAAGCGACAACACTTGTTTTGGCGTTGTGTTTTGTTCATATTCCAAATGGTTTTTCAAAC
>JANWIU010000181.1 GCA_025449725.1 Pseudobdellovibrio sp. | reverse complement strand
TCTAAAAGATATCAACGGGGACAAACCATTAGTGCGCGCAGTTAAGTGGGAAGACGCTAAAGAAGTTTACAAGCTTCCGCAAGACCGCATCGGTGACCTGGTCATTGAAGCGAAGCTTAATTACTTCTGGTACGAAGAAGCAGATGCCAGCAAAAAGATTTTCAGTACCCCGCTGACAGCAGGGTATAAGCAATCTATTGATCCGTTAAAAAATAAATGCATGTGGACTCCGTTTATGGTTTGGGGCCCGGGTATTAAAAAAGGTTTTGTGTTTAAAGAACCGATTTCTCACGTGGATCAGTTACCGACTATTTATAAAATTATGGGTGTAGAGATTCCTAAACACGTTCAAGGGCGCGTCTTACAAGAGGCATTTGAATGAGTCGATGACGGGTTTAAACTGGTCCAGTGACTGGTTTAAACCTGTTGTAAACTGCACTTCAGCTAAAGAATTTTTGCACTTAAGTAAAACCAAATAAACTTTGCGGCGTACCGTGCTTTCATCGCAGGCGCCGATATTGTTTCGTTCGTTACCGAAAGCCTGTACTGAAAACTGCACCTGACTGTCAGAAGTTTTTTGGGCGAACTTCGGTAAGTATTTAGGTTCGCATTTTATTTGTTTGGTAATGATCGCAAAGTACGGATCGCGAACGCCTTCAAAAATAGATTTATATTTTACAATTTTTTCTTCAAATTTTTGTGATATTACGGAACTGTCGCTATTTTTAAATAAAGTGACGCTGATGCGGTTACCGCCAGTGGGGGCGACGGCCTCTAGCATTTTAAAGCCTGCATCTGAATTTACGTGTTCAATCTTATAATCTAAAGGGGCAGAGGCTATTGAATAGTCTTTCAGCGCCGATTCAATTGAAGCAGGCCTGAGCTGAGTCATTTGGCAGTGAGTTAACAACGGTGAAACCAGCAGAAGTGTCAGTTTTAAGCGCATAAAGATAGGTTGGCACAAACTGGCCGTAAGGCAAGTATAAACCTGACGAAGCCCGTCTACCCATTTTGGTAAAATGGTATATTCTTTTTAGCGGTAATCATTTTTTTAGGGGACATTTTATGAAATTTTTATTTGTGGCGATTTTGTTTTTCTCACTTCAAGGTTTTTCTCAAGCTTGCAAAGACGACAGTGCAAAACTGTGCCCGGGGCTTTCTGGCGAAGAATTGTCTAAGTGTATGCGCATGAACGTCGTTAAGTGGTCAGACCCATGCAAAGCTGAAATGAAGGCCAAGGCAGAAGCGAACCCGGAACTTCAAAAAGTTAAAGAAGCACACAAAGATACAATTGATAAAGCTGCCGAACAGAAAAGAGTAAATGAAGCCCGCGTTGCCGAAATGAAAGCCAAAAACGAAGCGCGCACGGCAGAGATGAAAGCAAAGCGCGAAGCGCATGATGCTGAAATGAAAGCCAAGCAAGAGGCCCGCCAGGCAGAAATGAAAGCTAAACGCGAAGCGCGTGAAGCTGAAATGAAAGCAAAAAAAGAAGCCCGCGAAGCTGAGATGAAAGCTAAAAAAGAGGCGCGCGAAGCGAATCGCAAAGCCTGCGAAGAAAAATTGAAATCTCTGGCAGATCAACGTGACGTTGAACTTAAATTCGCAGATGACCGTATGAAAACCGCAGTTGAAGCAAAAGACAAAGATGCCTTAAAAAAGAATCTTGAAGAGAAAAAAGAAATCCGTAAAAAATACGAAACATTAAAAGCTCAAGCCTTAGAGTGCAAAATTAGATAGTTTAAATTTTAACTGAAGTAAGCCGGCCGATGAACTTTTTGACGGCCGTCGTGTTTTACTTTTCAGGCGTATCATTACGGTATGGTGGCGTGTTGCAGGGTATCTAATGGCTGCGCCTGCTTTTGCAATTACCCTTAGTAACTGCCTTTTAAAGGCGGTAACTTTCGGGGGTTCAAAATGAGACAAATTTTAAAATCAATCGTGGTGATCTTTTTAACGTTGGCTTCTTTGCCTTCATTAGCCCGCGTTTCGAACCTGACGGCCACTTGCACCCGTATCAGCAACATGAATCAAGCCGGCACTGTAAGAACAGACACCCGCGAAATGAAGTTTCGTATTAACTTTCAGGCCGGCTCTACCCGAATTGAATTGTTATTTGCTGATAACAACTTAGATGAAGTTTTATTGTCAAACGAAGCGCCGGCCATTCGTGGGCACGATGACCGTTCAGAATTCATTGCGGGTTCTTCAGTGATGAATGTGGGTAATACCCGTGAAACTTCGAATATTACTATCAGTGAAAATCACTTAGTTGCAACTTTACGAATGGAATACACAACGGCGTCAGGCCGCGAAGTACAGGCGCAGGATATCCGCTGCCGTTTAAGTGAATCTCAATGGGAAGAGCTTTCTAGCGCTCACAGTGCCACTGTGGCCGGTGATGCAGTAGCTTTTCATAACGGGGCTTCGACTCCGGCGTTGTTTGCAGAATTGCGAAGATAATTTAATACAGCTTTTCAGTTGTTAGTTTCAGGTTAAATTGAGGGTGGGATGTTTAAGAGTATTGTTAGCATTACTTTAAGTGCTTTCTTTATTATTGGTGCAGCCATCGGCAGCAAATATTTATTTGCAAACCGATTTAAGCGCGGCACAGCCTCTGAAAATTACTTACATAATTTTCTTCCTCGTCCTGCGATGATCAGCCGGGTAACTGAGGCCACGCAGCGTTGGCCCTTTTATACCGATGGTGTTCCAAAAAACCCTGAATACCCTTGTGGTACGGCAGTAGAATGCAGCCGTAAATCACGCCGCCGTACTGAAACTTTGAATTTAGCCTTACAGCACTTTCAAAAAGACTTCACAAAAGTTAACGCCACCAATGAAACACTGGCAGACTTAAACAATTTTTTTATCGCACACTGGTGCGAAAGAAGCGTGTTTCACTCGGTGTGCGGAACAGACCCTTATCACAGGTCAAAAATATTTAAGCTGACCTCTTACAATGAAAACAACAAGGGCGCGCGGTCGGTGTTTCAGCCAGAAGATGGTGCCACCGGGGTTTTGCTGTTAACCGCCGATGGTCAGTATGTAAGAATCTATTTTAATGCGCGTGCGCAGGGTAAGCAGTATGGCGACGGTAATACCGGAGTCATTTATCAGTACGGGCAGGGTTTGAATTCCATACAAAATGTGTCGATTGGTTTACGCGGGTCGGTTTATCGTGACGGAGAAGTGATTACAAATGATCGGCTGGGCCAGTTGTACATACACTGGAGCGACACCGATTCTAATGCCCATATTTTTTGGTGGGAACACCACAAAATTAGTTATTCTGACGGGTTGTTGAGAATTGCTATGCAACGCGATGGATTTGAAGAAAAGTGGGAAGAGGTTTTGTTTGATGACTTAAACCCGCTTGGCCAACGCGCGATTTCTCATGCGGGCCCGGGGTTTGAGACGTTGTGGTAGTTTTATTTTTTTACTACAGCGGAGAGCGAAAGTCCTGCATCGAAGCCTGTACTATCGTTGCTAAGTTGTTGTGAAGGCAACTGATTGAACGCCAGTCTTGGCCATCTAAATCACGAACTTCTAATTTAATAGTGCGGTTTAAGATTTCTGCTTTGCTGTTTACAGTCATGTCTGAAGACTGCATGCGAAGCATTCCGTTTGCTTGGGTTTCGAAACCTCTTATCGATCTAACCTGAATATTAAGGGCAGAAAAGAATCGGCTTACTGAAGATAGCGAAGCTTGTACGTAGCGCTGGTTGTTTTCAGTCGCGACCTTTACCTCAAGAGTGAAGGGCATGGGTTGCGAATAGCCGTCGTTACGGAGCTGGTACCGGCATTGGATGGTCTCCATGAAAAGGTAATTGGCTTGGCCTAATAGGGGTATAGCTAGGAGTGTTAGCAATAGTATTAGCTGTTTCATGGCGTCCTTTTTTAATTCCGTAGGGAGAATTGCAAGGGGTGGGCCTTTTACAAAACGAACATACGCCATTTAATTGTCGTATTTGCCTACAAGAGACGAAATTTGGCGAGCATGCCTCAATAAAGGTTGGACAGTCCAAGCTCTTTAAGCTGCAAGCTAAGTTGGGTGCGCAAATCAGAATAATTCAAAGCGGTTTGCATAAATTCTTGGATTCTTGGTATTTCAGATTCAACCAATCGAGCAGCATATTTAGCATTGCTTTGTAATTTTTTTGGAATGTATGGAACAAAGTCAAAAATCGTAGCTTCCGTCTTGTTATCAGACAGTCTAAGTACTCGCCCACGTCTCTGAATGAACTGTCTTTGGTTTTTAGAAGATGCTAATATTATTGCTTGCCTGCAGGCTGGAATATCGATCCCTTCATCTAAACATTTCATAGCCACGAGTGCTTCAATTTGGCCACTCTTAAATCCATCTAAGACTTTTTGTCTATCCTTTGTTTTGCTGTCAAAAATTGAATTTTTAATACCTGCATTTTCGAGCGCCTCGGAAACTAAACCAGTGTGAGTTATGTCCTGGCTATTTTCTCCATTATCTGAAGACCCTTCAGCGCAATAATATAAACTCCATTTATCCTTCGGAATTATTCCTTTTTGTAAAGCCTCGATAAGAACAACTCGTTTTGAATCGATTCCTTGCAGTAACCGAGCTCTCTTCATAAGTAGAGAGTTTAGGGCTTCTAAATCAGAATCAATCCTTGAACCAACTCCAGAAATTACCGAAGCTCTTGCAATTTTAGATGAAAGATCCTCATATTTCTCAGCTTCGGTTAGATCAAGTGGGCAAAAGAAGAAGTGATAATTGTACGGGGTAAGGACGCCATCTTTGATTGCTTCGCTTATTGTATACTGTCCGACATTTCGTCCATAATATTGCTCGACTGGTGCCTCTGAGTCATCCTGCTGTTGTGAAAATGGAGTTGCTGATAGTCCCATTCTGAAATGAGATTCTTTTGGAAGTGCATTAAATGTTCCTACGGAATTATGGTGATGACATTCATCTCCGATAAAGTATGTGTAAGCAATTGTTGGAATTTCATTAATATATCTTTGAAAATCTTCGGATACCAATGTTCGATTTACAACAATCGCTGATGAAAAGGAGAGCTTGCCTGCACGTAGCAGGGAGATGCTGTCTTTCAATGTATTTTCCCAGTTATCTATGCCTTCGAAGCAAGGGATCGGGTTATATCCGAGGTTGTGACATTCACTGATCCAGTGAGGTGCGAGAGCAATATAAGGAACAGGTATCATTACGCACTCTGGGGGCGAGTGTGCGCGT
>JANWIU010000180.1 GCA_025449725.1 Pseudobdellovibrio sp. | reverse complement strand
TGCCGGCGAAGGTAAATCACTTACTCATGAAGACATGCTGGAAATCTCTAAGCATTTACCATCAGAATTTATTAATTATGTTTTTGTGGACGGGCAGTTCAACCAAACGCTTTCTGACGATGACGAAGGTATTTTTAAAATTACAGATGCGGAGTCGTCTGATTTTGAAGAAAATAATTCGTCGGTTGAAGCGCGTTTATTGAATCTGGCGCAGTCCTTTCTGAGTAAAAAAATCTGTATTCAGGTTGAAAAAGGCGGAGTCGTTGAAAAACCTGTGCAGATCGTTTTTGTTCAGGCTCAAACTGTCCCTACATATTTAAGTGAGCGGGTTCAAGTCAAATTAGCTGAACAAGCGGACCTGAAGTTACTTGTCACTTCTGTGAACTTAGCAGGCGCTAAAGTCAGCGCTATTAATGTGAACCTAACGGTTGAATGTGAGGCCAGATCACATCTGACATTGATTCAACTGCAAAATGATGGGGCTGAAGGTTTTCAGTTTTCTCAGTGCCAGATCAAAGCGCATTCTGATTCGAACATGACATCGCTTGTGTTGTCATTAGGCGGACAACTGGTACGAAACTATTATGACTTACAGTTTATCGGTAAAAATGCTTCAGCTGAAGTTTTAGGGCTGGGTATCGGTGATTTAAATCAGCACATTGATAACTATACTTTCATTCAGCATCTCATCGGTGAAAACCAATCGCTGCAGCAATATAAATCAATTCTTTCAGGAAGTTCTCATTCGGTTTTTCGGGGGAGAGTGTATATCTCACAAGATGCGCAAAAAGCAAATTCGTCGCAGTTAAATAATAATTTGCTTTTAACAAGAGGCGCGCAGGCCGACAGTATTCCGCAGTTAGAAATCTTTGCGGACGATGTCAAAGCCGGTCACGGTTCGACAGTGGGCCAATTAAATAAAGATGAAATTTTTTATTTTCTTAGTCGTGGAATCAATCAGTACGAAGCAGTTAGAATGTTATCGTACGGGTTTGCTACAGAACTGATCTACAAAATTCAAAATCAGCCTTTGCAAAAATTTTTACTGAACTCTTTGAACGATAAACTTGGACGGATGGTACAAAATGTCTAGTGAACTGTTGATGGCCATTCGTGAAGAGTTTCCTGCTTTAAAGCAAAAAGTTAACGGTAAAGATCTGGTTTATCTGGACAGTGCGGCCACCGCATTGAAGCCACGTTCGGTTATCGAAAGGCTTAACCGCTTTTACACAATGGAAACGGCCAATGTTCACCGAGGTGCACATCATTTGAGTGATGCTGCCACAACAGAATTTGAAAAGGCCCGTGAAACCATTCGATTGTTTATAAATGCAGATTCAATAGAAGAAGTTATTTTTACAAAAGGTACGACCGAAGGAATTAATTTGGTGGCTCAAAGTTATGGGCAGGAATTCCTTAATGAAGGTGACGAAATTGTTCTGACCGAAATTGAACACCATTCGAATATTGTTCCGTGGCAGATTCTTGCACAAAAAAGAAAATGCATTCTTAAGTACATTTCAGTTCTGGAAAACGGCGCGCTTAACGAAGCCGATATTGAAACTGTTATCGGACCGAAAACTAAAATGGTGGTCTTTACCGGTTGTTCTAATATCGTTGGGACGCTGACACCGATTGAAAAGCTGGTGGCCAAAGCCAAGTCAGTCGGAGCGGTGACGCTGCTTGATGCCGCTCAGTTTGTTACGCAAAAGAAGACTGACGTAAAAAAATTAGATGTGGATTTTCTGGTGTTTTCTGCTCACAAATTGTTTGGCCCTTTTGGGTTCGGTGTTTTGTACGGTAAAAAAGCTTTACTGAATAAAATGGCGCCGTATCAAAGCGGGGGCAGTATGATTTCTTCAGTCGGTTTTCAAGAAACCACTTATAATCATCTTCCTTTTAAGTTTGAAGCGGGAACTCCCCATGTTTCGGGTGCGATCGGAACAATGACGGCCATCGAATTTCTTAAAAATTATTCAATGGAAGATTTATTTAATCATGAACAAAAACTGATGCAATTATTGCTGGCGGAATTCCGTCAGATTGAAGGGCTAAAGGTTTTCGGAGACAACGACAGTAAGGCGGCGATCGTTAGTTTTAATCTGACCGGCGCGCACCATTCGGACATCGGCCAGATTCTGGATCAGCAAGGTGTTGCCGTTAGGGTCGGTCATCACTGTACGCAACCGCTTTTGGCAAAGTTCAATATTACCGGAACGGTCAGGGCGTCGATTTCTATTTACAATAATGAGAGTGATATTGCGCAACTTGTAGAGGGTGTTAAAAAAGCGCAGAGGATGTTGTTATGAGCGAACAAGAAGTATTAATCCGGATTCAGGCGACTCCGAATCCAGCCGCGTGGAAGTTTGTATTAGACCGTCCGGTTTTAACCGATGGCAAAGCAACTTATTCAACGATTCAGGAATCTGAACACAACCCAATGGCAAGATCGCTATTTCAAATTGATGGTGTCAGACAGGTTCACTATTTTCAAAATGTGATTACAGTTACGCATCAGTTTGATTACGACAGCGAAAAAATTCAAGAGCAGGTTTGTGCTGTTATTCAAACACGCATGCCGGTTCATAACCCGAATCAAACTGTTCTGGACGAAAAAAAGATGTCGCGCGAACATTTGTCTCCGGATATGCAAAAGATAGAAGAGATTTTAGACCGCACGATCAGACCTGGTCTTCAGGGTGACGGCGGCGATATTGAAGTACTTAAATTCGAAGAAAATAAAGTGTATGTTGTATACCAGGGTGCTTGTGGTACCTGCCCAAGTTCAACATCGGGCACGTTGATGGCGATTGAAGGTATATTGCGGGAAGAATTCAATCCGGAAGTGGAAGTCATTCCGTTATAAGATTCTCTTCCGGTTATTTAACGACATTTTCGGCTGAGAACTTATTTTTACTTCCCATTTTATTTACGCCATTTTGCCGGTTTTGCTTTTCTGACTGCTGAATTAAATATTCCAGAGAATCTTCAATACGGGATGAAACCAAAACTTCCTGACGGACAGGAAACTGATTGGCATTCCCGGTAATTTCAAGGCTTAAATATTTTCTTAACTGTTTTGAAAATCCATTTACTTTGAGAGTGAGCACTTTTGCTTCCCCAGGTTGTAATGCCGGAAGTTGATCCTGAAGCGGGCCTTCTACCAAATTAACTCCTGCCGGAATCACCCATTGATAATGGAGGCCGGTATTTAATGACTTTAGCGCAGTAAAGGTAACTTTAATTTCTGAAACGTCAGATTCTGATTTGGAAATTTTACTTAAATCCGACTGCAAGTCGAAAAACTGTCTTGCTGTTTGTTCTTTTCCCATTTTAGAAATTCCTACGGAAGCCAGGAAACGGTTTTGAGAAATCGGTTGCTGAGCGTGCTTCATGACGGCGTAACCGCTGAACACGCCGACAGCCATGACGCAAATTGATTTTAGTAAGTTGGAGACGGGCATAAGTATCCTCCATTTTGATCGGTGAGAGTATAAGTGTAATAAGTGTTACTACTAATTGAGAGACCGCTTGTGAAAGCGCGGATATTCAATAAATACGGAAGCGCCATGCTCAGTGTTCCTAAATTCGCGATGTGTTTTGTATAACTGTTTCCGGCCCCGGTTGACCGGTCGGCTCTGATGAACTCCGACGAAGTTGTGTTCTTTGTATAAGTCGTGCAATTAGAATTTGAACAGTTCTCAGTCGGGAAGGAATAACCGCTGGCATAAAGAATTAAATCAATGTCAGTTATGGTACCGGTGACTCTGTTCACGTTCAGGTAGACATCAGTAACGGACGAAACCGTGTTTCTGTCAAAATAGTAGAAGTGATTTGAATAGCGCTGGTCCGGTTCAAAATAAGTTATATTAAAGTCTTCGTTTCGAGGCTGAATGCCCAGACTGCAAGGGGTAGATCCGGTAGAAACAAGTTTAGTGGCGTAAGGGACCCATACTGTTGTTGATCCACTGACAAAGGCAGAACTGCCCGGCAACTGTTGCGCTTCATCGGTATTTAACATTGTTGAAATAGAGGCTGGCAAGGTACCTGATACCGAAAGCGCGCCTAAGCGTTCGTAAAAGCGGATGGAACTTCTGAACGGATATATTGTTTTTCCCATTCCGGATTTACTGCCGTCATTTTCAAATGCTTCCCACATAGTGTCGAAGTAATTTAAAGTCGTGCAGTTGCCCGTAGAAGCGCAGGTATTCGTTGTTTTAAACAGACTTCGCGAAACAGAAACTTCTCGGAAGTGGCCTTCGCCGGGAAAGTTCGTAGAGTCCACTTTGTCGTAGTAGAACGGATACCCGCCTGATGATCCCAGGTATTCAGGATTGTTTCCATCTTTACTGAGATTGAATCTGATAACTTCGTCACCAGTAGTAACTGCACCGTCGTTGTAGCCTTCCGTATCTAAATAATAAAGCCAGCCGTCGTAACCGCTTAAAGCCGTATTTAAACCAGGATTAATAGAAGTCATGTTATTTCTTAGAATATGAGCGCCAAAGAAATTTCCCCAGCCTTCTGACCATGCCAGGCGCGGATCGATACGGAACTGACCATAGTGTGTGCCCCCGGGTGATTCCATTTTACCGCAAATGCTTTCCAAGTGATGGCCGATTTCATGAATAATAACTGAATCATCAAAGTGATCGGTATCAGCTGACGAAACGTTTCCGAGTTTTCCGCCATTAATATAAAGTTCGTTGTAGCCTCGAAGGTAAAAAGAAATATTTCCAAGAGTGCTTGGGTCTGAATAGGGATCAATAAATTGCGCCGGATTAAAACCCGGAGTCCAATAAATATGTAACTTCGGATTCAAACAGGTCAGATTGCTGTTGCCGGTGTTCTGGGCCAGGTAATCATAGACGACAGCCAAATCATTATAGATATTAAATGCGCCACCGGCAATTGCAGCCGACTGACTTTCTTTTGCGTAGGCAGTGAGAGTAACCGGATAACTGCCTGAACCGGATGAAGTAAACGTCGACGAAACACTGTGAACGGAATTACTACAGACATTTTTTACTGACGCATAAAGTTTAAAAGATGCTTTTGGGCCTGTTACATTTACATCGTGATTGGTACGGGCCAGTACTTGAACGGTGTAGTCTCCTGCCGTATTTGGAATTGTCAGATTTGAAGTGCCATCAACGGCCTTTAGCGCGCCAGTGGCGTCGGTACGGCCGCACTGAACAACCGTGCCACTGTTATCGAGTACTCGAATCTCCGCATACTTGATAGGTAGCGCAGAAGAAATCGGTGCACCTAAGGTCATTGCAGTAACGTTGAGGCCGCTTGTTGTAAAGTCCACATCGCGTTTGTAGAAACCGGCAGTTCCGGTAATTGTAACAGGTGAAGAATAACTTGTTGATGAAGAGCATTCTGAAATTTCTTCTGCAGTCGAGGTGCCGGAGCTGGAACAGTAATCCGCCGGCGCTGCAGGTGGGTCATCTGCAGGCTGCTGGCAGCCGGTAAGTGCAATAAATAGCACGGCAATAAAATAAATCGAATGGTTTTTCAAAATAAATCCTTTTATTGAGAAGCCTTTAGTTGTTCTACG
>JANWIU010000179.1 GCA_025449725.1 Pseudobdellovibrio sp. | reverse complement strand
CAGACAAACCGGAGGACTATCGCGGGTGATTGAACGCGGTATTCGCGCCATTCAGACGGTACTCAGCTTCATGCTTTTTAATATCATGCCGACGTTGTTAGAAATTTTACTGGTGACAGTCATTTTTTATAATAAGTTCGGCCCGTCTTTTGCCTTTATAACTTTTGGCTGCGTCGGGTTTTACGTTTTCTTCACCTTTACAATTACAAACTGGCGCACAAAGTTCAGAAAAAAAATGAATGAAAGCGATACGGAAGCTAATACCAAAGCCATCGACTCTTTACTGAATTACGAAACCGTTAAGTACTTCAACAATGAAGACCACGAATACAAACGCTACGACGGATCTTTGCTTAAATACCAGATTGAAGCCCAAAAAAGCCAATCGAGTCTTTCTTTGTTGAACATCGGTCAGCAGTTAATTATTGGCATAGGTTCGATTTCTGTCATGTGGATGGCGGCACAAGGAGTCGTTAATAAAACTTTATCTCTCGGGGATTTTGTTCTTGCGAACACTATTCTGCTTCAGCTTTTTATTCCGCTGGGATTTTTAGGTTTTGTGTACCGCGAGATCACGCTGGGTTTGGTCGACATGGAAAAAATGTTTGAACTGTTAAACGTTTCCGAAGATGTAAAAGATGCTGAAGGCGCACCTGATCTGCAACCTGATCAGTGGACCATTGAATTCGACAACGTGACTTTCGGTTATAATCAGGACCGCACGATTTTAAAAAATGTAAGCTTCAAAATTCCTGAAGGTAAAACTTTGGCGGTTGTGGGCCCAAGCGGTTCGGGCAAATCCACCATCGCCAGACTGATATTCCGTTTTTATGACGCCACCTCAGGAAGTGTTCGTATCGGCGCCTCAGATATTAAAAAAATCACACAAAAATCTTTACGGAAATCCATCGGAATTGTTCCGCAGGACACGGTTCTTTTTAATGACAGCATTGGTTATAATATTCAATACGGAAAGCCCACAGCCAGCACCGAAGACGTTAAGTCTGCCGCCAAGCTGGCGCAGATTGACGTGTTTATTGAATCCCTTAAGAAAAAATACGATACAGCGGTTGGCGAGCGCGGATTAAAGCTTTCCGGCGGCGAAAAGCAACGTGTGGCCATTGCGCGTACGATATTAAAAGATCCAAAAATTTTACTTTTTGACGAAGCCACATCTGCTTTAGATTCTCATACCGAAAAAGAAATTCAGGCTTCGTTAAAAGAGGTTTCAAAAAACAGAACCACTCTGATTATCGCTCACCGTTTATCAACCATTGTTCATGCGGATGAAATTATTGTTCTTAAAGAGGGTGTTATTACCGAGCGCGGAACTCACAACGCTTTACTTTCAAAAAAAGGCGAATACGCAGAGATGTGGGAAAAACAGGAAAGAAGCGAAAACTCAGTTACTCAGGTTCATTAGTATTCACGTATGACGCCGGTGATTCTGACTTTATAAGAAGAGTAAAATTGCGATCGACCCTGTTTTTGCGCCTCTAAATGATCTGCCTGCTGCTTCCAGTTCTTAATATCTTCAAGACTTTGCCAGTAAGAAACCGTTATTCCCAAACCATCGGCACCCCGGGCACTTTCAACACCCAGAAAGCCTTTTTGCGAAGACGCCAGCTGAATCATGCGTTCAGCCATTTGTTCGTACTCTGCGGCGTGCCCTTCGGTACGCTGTGAAGTGAAGATCACAGCATACTTACTGTTATTAGTTTGTTCACGTGCGCGCTCACTTGCCGGTTCACTCATTTATTTGCAAACCGTCAGTTCGATTTCGTTGGTTACGGTTTTCGGGTCATTTAGGAAGGCTTCCATGTCCCACACGCGGGGCTCTGTCCAGTCTGAATCCAGCATGATGAGATAACTTTTGTTGTTATATTCAAAGGCTGCTGCTGCCACCACCGTATGGCCGCCGGAATTGCGCTCGCCTTCGCGACGCGGAAGCCACAACCGCTGATCAATTGCGGCAGAATCATTTACCAATTTAAGTTCAAACGGAGAACGGTACATATTCGGCCCGATATTAAATGAAACCAGAACCGGCATCCCACTGTTTACCTGACCAATCACACGGCCTTTTAATTTTTGGTAAGTTTCATACTTATAGGTTTTGCAGGCGAATCCGAATTGCTTCCCGTATTTATTTAAAATTCCCTGAATAGAATATCTGTGCTGCGGAGTTAAATAGTATTCATTGATGTTATCAACCAACAAAGTTGTACGGCCTTTTTCATCACTCAATTTTTTTGCTAACAGTCCGGTACCGCTGAATCCAGACAAATGACTTTGTGTCAAAAATCCAAAGATGGCATATCCGGTACAAGTTCCACCGGCTTGCTCGTACGGATTCAATATACTTTGTACCTTGTTTGAACCCATATCGACATCTGACGCTTTAAAAAAGAGAAATTTTTCAGAACTCTTTTGCAGAAACATTTGATACGAAGTCGCACCATTTGGCATGGTGGCTTTTCCCATGTAAACAGCGGGCCCTGCCTGCTCAGGAATGGGAGATTCCAGTGTTACTTCCGAACCTACTGCCAGATCAAAAGCAGCCACTGATTTTGCTTTATCGACGTTGATCGTGACTTCAGCTGCCCAAAGAAAATTTGTACAAACAAGAGCAATAAAAAATATAAATTTATTCATTTGATATCCTGGTATTTTTTCTTATTAAAATAACACAGATTTAAGATTCAAACAGAGCCATCCTTTAGACAGGAAATTTATACAATCCCCTTTTCAAAATTCGGCCAACCTTTAGCCAGCGCTTTTGGGCACACTCACTATACTGTAGTCATTATTGCCGGCCAAAATGCGGCTAAATTCGACCTTGCGATGGCACGTTTATGGCTATTTGGTCCGTATTGCAGGTTATGACCAGAACGTTTTTAAAAACCCTCTTTTTATCCTTTCTTTTTGTCTTCGGGCTTAACCTGAAAATTCAGAATGCTTACGCGGCCGAATCAAACGAAAACACCAAGTCCGTTTTCATGTCGACAGAGAATGTTCCTACGCCATACGGGCCCGGCCATATGGAAGTTCAAAGCTTTGATGCTTCAAATTCAAAAGATTTAGCTGAAGCAAAAAGGCAAATCGAACAAAGCCTCGGTAACAAACGCACCCAACATTTGTACCGCCTAAATGTGACGGCTTCTGACCACATTCCCCGCCCTTCTGATGCCGCTGCTATTGCCGTCGCAAATGAAATTTCTCAAACCATTGATGCCCGCCACACTTCTCCTCAGAAAAACATCGCGGTAGAGCCCGCGCGCCCCGGTTTTTTAAAACGCCACTACAATACAACACTGGCCGTCGTCAGGTTTATTGCCAACGGCACGACTGTAACCATCGGCTTGATTGTCGGTAAGCAGATTCCACTGGAACACGCGCTGGTCATCGGCGTTTTAACCGGCACCATGTCAGCCGCTATTCAGCTTAAAAGTGACAAGGTCATGAAGTATCTCTCAAATTCTGTTTTACTGGTTAACGCCGCAAAAAAAATGGGCCTCATAAAGGGAACTCCGGGCGAAGACCCTGCAAAAGCAGAAAAAGTCTTAAAGGAAGTTGAAACCTACGGCCGCTGGGCCAGCCTAGAGGCCGCATTCTTAATCGTCTGTGAAACAGCAATGAAGGTGTTGGATATTCCCATCGCAGAAAATCTTTTTTTAACGGTGGCGAAGTCAACCGGATCTCAAGGCGTTTACGAAGTCGGTGTTCTTAAAACAGTTAGCCGCCTTGAAGAAATGAACCCTGAACTGGCAGCACGGCACAGCGTTTATAAAAATGTGGCCCTTTTTGCGGGATCAGGAATTTCTGTGCTGGCTGCAGTTGGTGCCTTGGTTGGACTGCCCTATGCGAGTCTTGGATTTTTAGTTCTAACAGGCACCGGAGTCGTTTTGAATTTCGGTCCAAAATTAGTTAAGTCAAAACCGATTGAACAGATTATGCGAATGTGGCGCCCGCGCCGCGCAATGAGCTGCCACGCCATGGCCGCATCAGTAAATTAGGAAACCTTCACTGCAGAAAAGCCGAACGCGAACTAACGGCAATCGCCCGACATGTGAGAAACCCAGTCATTAATCAACTTCACAGCTTCCACATGTACAACCGATCGTCCTAACTGCGGCATTCGCGCAGCCAACAAATTACTCTGCATTCGGAACGGTAAAATCGATGTTTCAGGATGCCCCGGATTTACGTCATACAAATACCCGCCAGAGCCAAAACCTGCAGCCACAGGCGGTTTGCATCGTCCATAGTTAACACTTTCTGTAGGTACCTCTGTCGCTAAGAATAATCCGGTATTGGTAGCAGCACCCATAGGGCTGTGGCAGTGGGCGCAGTTAATATCCAAGTAGGCTTTAGCGCGCTTATCAAGCGAACCGGAAAGGGGATCATTCCACACCGCTACAACCGGTACTTCGCTGAAAGGCGGAAGATTTTTAATTCGGTTAGTATCGTTCAGCCACAAAATTTGATTTTTGCCTTCAGTTAACGGATTCAGACTGTGATTAAGAAATTTAGCTTTAGGGCCAATAAGCGACAATTCATTTCTCTTACTTAAATCAGTCGCATGACAGGAAATACACTGACGGCGGTTAGGAATTCCGTATTCGATATCAAGCTTACGCTCGTTGTGAACCAAAATTTTCATCGGGCGGATTTCGCCGCCTAAAAATAAATACGCTTCCTTTTTTTCTAAATCCCAGCGGTAAACAGAGGCCTGCCAGCCGGATTTTCTTCTGGTTAATAAGCGCGTTTCAATCGGAATGGTTTTGCCGCCACTTGATTCAGTGTAAAACGAAAAGGTTTTTGTAACGATCGAACCCACAGGCAAATCTAAAACGCCTGTGCCACGGTAATCGATTTTTTGGCCCGGAGGCAAAAAGATAAAACGGCTTTTTTCTGCGTAGTCAGTAAAAAGTTCGTTATTAAGTTTGTATTCGAACCCGCCTGACAGACCGTCTTTAGTCGGATCACCCGCATTTGCAAAAAGGTGATAGTCCGATAACTTCGGGCAGTCATATTCGGCAGCAGCCCAGTTAACACCGGCCGATTTTTTACTACAGAATTTTTCTACTGTCTGAGGCGACACCATTTTGCTGTTTAACTGTTTAAAAGTTTTATCAAGATCAGGACGCGCATCTAAAGCCACAGCTGGAAACGGCGTAAAAGTACAGTTGTGCGGAGCCATTTCATAAGTCGCTGGCCCACCAGGGAACGGATAGCCTTTTCTTTGATTATCGAGATGCAAGTTACCGTAAGTGACCGGCTCTTCATCATAGGTGGAATTATTCTGAATACAAAGCCGGTCGTTTTCACTTCCTGCTTTACCTTCGTAAGTGCCGTCTTCGATTCCGTCATAGACAATTTCAGGCGTTCTTAAGCCGGCTAATAGTTTTACGATTACTGTTAACCGGTTATACGCAAACCAATGAAAGCGGCGTTTTGAAATCTTATTGTTGTGAATGTAAATATGCTTCGGCTTCGGGTCATAGGAAGTGTCATCATATTTTTTTTCTGAAATCGCATAGTGAGCAATGGCCACACCGATAAATTTATTTTCTTTAATCTGATTATTGAAGATTTCGACTTCGCCGTTGGCCATCACAAGCACACCAACGCCTTCCGGCACCAGGTGAACGATTCCGCCTTCGGTTGAAAAATTTTTTAAATTATTGTTTTCAATCAAATTATTGTACACGCGAGTTTGCCGCCCGCCTTTAACCGGCAAGTTCGGCAAATTAAAAATTAATACGCCCGCGGTATTGTCAAAAGTGTGATTATCATACACGTCTGCGAATTTAGAATTTTCAATTTCAATGCCCGCGACGTTTCCATGAACTTTATTTCTACGCACGATGATGTTTTCTGACTGGCCTACGTAAACTCCGGCATCGGAAGCATAACTAACATCACAGTCTTCAATTAAAACATTGCGGCTCATGACCGGATAAAGTCCGTAAGCACCATTTTGTTCGTTAGGGCCGGAAGTCCATGTGATTTTCACGCGTCTAAATACAGGTGAATTCGACTGCACGACCTTCAAACCGTTTCCGGCAGAATCTTCAATCGCGAAATCTTCAAAAGTCAGATAATCCGTATTTCCGAAAACGCCTTGCGATCCGGTTTTTTGATTTTTAAAAGACAGAATGGTTTTTTCCATCCCTTTACCGCGTAACGTGATACCCGGTTTTGCAATAACCAGTTCATTCAACATACTAAAGCGGCCTTCAGGCATGACGATTTCGCTGCCGGCCGGAGCCGTCTCAAGCGCTTCGTTCAGTTTTTGTTCGAAGTTTTCTGCCGGAATCTCAATTGCAGCCGGGATTTTAGCCGCCGCAGTTGCATTAGAAATAGACCCAAATAACAGCCAGGACGCCAAAGTAAAAAACAATGTATTTTTCATCTCTAATTAGAGTTGGCAAAGACTCCCTATTTTGGCAAGCTTTAAAAGTGATTTTGTCATTCGTTTTAGCCCTATTCATAATCGCTTTTTTTCTGCAATTAGGAAAAAGGTCTAAGTTATCTGTTTTTGTTTTATTTTTAGGAATACTAACTTTAGCTGCGGCCGGTTCTGGACCTGTAACAGAATGGTCACTGGCCACCCTTCAGCCCTACACGGCACCTCTTAATCCCGAGTGGAAGGACAATAACTTAATTATCGTATTAGGCAGCGGCCAGGCCCGCTGGTCCCCTGAATACGTTAGCCCTCAGGTCTTCGGCATTTCAAGAACAACCGAGGCCGCGAGACTTTACTTTCAATGCAAGAAAACCGGTAAGGTTTGCAATATTATCGCTTCCGGAGGTGACCCCTCTGGCAGCGGAGAAACTGAAGCTGTCACAATGAAGTCCTTGCTGCAACAACTAGGTGTAATTGAGTCTGATATTTTAACGGAAACTGAAAGCCGCAACACCTACGAAAATGCACAAAATGTTTTTAAAGTTATTGCTGACCGAAAGTATGAAAACAAAGTTTTGGTCACTTCCGGTTTTCATTTGAAACGAAGTGAAATTTGTTTTCAATTGAACGGCATAACCGTGGTCCCTGCCCCTGCTGACCGGGTGAAGGCCTATACTCACCTTTATCCTGACGTAGCGAATCTGTATTTTAATAATATGGTTGCTCATGAATATGCCGGAATTTTAAAAGCCTATTTTTTAAAAACCACAGGATTAAGCTTTTAACGCGATTTAACTTTAACCTATTGCAGCTGTGTTAAAGGATTGGCGTTTTATGTTTTAAAACCAGCCGGATAATGGTATTCTAAGAGAATGAAAATCAAGATGAACCAGGTTTTAATTCGCATGATTTGTGCTTTTGCTTTATTGGCAAGCCCGTCTGCATTTGCGGATCAGGACAGTGATCTGCGCGAAGGCCCTTGCAATAAGATTTTGGATGCCTGTAAGACCTACGCAAAAATCAGTAAAACAAAGATCAGTCTTTACCGTGATTGTATGCAGCCGCTACTCAACAACGAAAAAATTTCTGAAATCAAAATTGATGCGGACGATTTGAAGGCCTGCCAGGCTAAAAAAGCTGAAATTAAGCAGAAAAAATAGTTTATAAATGCCCACTCTTGTTTCTGCCCACCAAATCTCGAAAGCCTTTGCAGCTAAAACTCTTTTCAAAAATGTCTCGTTTGCCGTCGACACGTCAGAGCGCGTAGGTCTTATCGGCCCTAACGGCGCAGGTAAATCGACGCTACTGGGATTAATTGCCGGTTTGAACAAACCAGATTCGGGCTCTATTTCTTTTGACAACAATCTCCGCTTTGCTTATTTGCAACAGACACCGACGTTAAATCTGGATTTAACTATTTATGAAACTTT
>JANWIU010000178.1 GCA_025449725.1 Pseudobdellovibrio sp. | reverse complement strand
TAGGTGCCCACTTACAATTGCAATTGCAAAATCAGGTTCGTGTTGTGAAAGTCAGTAAAATTTCAGAATCACACGTGACCTTAGATGGAAATCACCCGCTTGCCGGAGTGGATTTGGTGTTCGATATTGAAGTGGTTTTAAAACGTGAGGCAACCGCTGAAGAAATTGCACATGGGCATGTGCATGGTTTGCACGGCCATTCTCAGCACTAGTATTTAAATTAAATTTAGGAGATTCAGCTATGAACGGAATCGCAGCTGTAAAAGAAGTTAACGCAAAATCTGCAGGTTCTGTATCTGCAGTTGCTATCCCGCAAACAGACAATACTTTTTATATCAATATGGCCCTTGGCGGATTTTCCATCCTTTTTATGGCCGCTTGCTGGATCTTCATTGATCGCGGTGTTTCCCTTTTTAACATTTCGCAAATTGCTTTTGCTGCAGCCTTTGTTGCAAATCACCCGCACTTTGCGTCTTCTTACATGTTATTGTATTCAGACTTCAGAAAAAACATTTTCAAGAATATAAAGTATTTCTGGGCGGCCGTTGTTGTGCCGGCGGCTTTGTTTTCTTATTTATTGTACTGTTTGCTGGCTGAAAGAGCCGATCTGCTTGGCTACAGTATTAATGCCATGTTCTTTTTGGTCGGCTGGCATTATGTAAAACAAATTTTTGGCGTAGTCGTTGTAACGTCTGCGTTGAAGAGATTCTTTTATTCAAAAAACGAACGCAATATTATTCTGGCTAATTTATTTTCAATCTGGGGCATTTCATTTTTTAATTCCCAAACCTATATTGGTAACTTTGATTTTTACGGAATCAAGTACGCCTCATTCGGTTTTGATAATGTATGGCTGAAAGTCAGCTACGCGGTTTTTGTAATCAGCTTGATTACGATGATCGCTATTCACGTAAAAAAATACATCCAGGAAGGTACTCTTCCAGTGTCTTCCGCTGTTGTTGCGATGTTGTCGTTGTACGCTTGGTACTTACCGGCGTTTTCTCATCCTCATTTCGCGTACCTCATTCCATTTTTCCATTCGCTACAGTATCTGGTCTTCGTGTGGTTCTTTAAAAAGAATCAGGTTAAAGCAAATCTGCCGGCTGAGGACGTCGTTGTTCGGCGGCAAGAGTGGGTCAGACAGTTTTACGGTTATATCGCTGTCAGTCTGATCTTAGGGGCCATGTTCTTTGAATTCATTCCTAAGAATCTGGATAAGATCTACAAGTTCACAGAAGCCGGGCTGGGCACCAATCCGGTTTTGGTGGCATTTTTGCTATTTATTAACATCCATCATTACTTTATCGACAATGTGATCTGGAAATCGGCAAATCCGGAAGTTAAAAAGCACTTATTCATGCACGAGCAGTAGCCTATTATCTAGGCAACATGCACAAAAGGAAGCTGGGATAGCTGACGTTATCTTAACCTTGATCTTTGGCTAGCTTTGCATTAGAAATCTTGTCTGAAAAGCAGGCTCAATTTAACCTGTTTTTAGATCCCGTCTTTTGGTTTGTAAGTTAGTTACGTTAAGTCTTTCTTGCTCCCGGGGTTCTTAACTAAAATTAGCCTTCGGAGGAACGAAATGGCAAAAAAACTGTACGTAGGGAATTTAGCATTCTCTGTAACTGACGATGAATTACAACAAGCCTTTGCATCATTCGGCAACATTATGTCTGCACGAGTGGTAATGGACCGCATGACTGGCAGAAGCAAAGGCTTCGGCTTCGTAGAAATCGAAGACGACGCTCAAGCTGATGAAGCAGTTAACAAAATGAACGGCCAAACTATCGGTGGTCGTCCGGTACGTGTTTCTGAAGCTAAACCACAAGAAGATCGTCCTCGTGGACCTCGCCGTGAAGGCGGAGGCGGAGGAGGCTTCGGCGGTGGTGGCGGCGGCGGATACGGCGGCGGTGGCGGACGCGGCGGTGGTGGCGGACGTGGCGGCGGTGGCGGAGGCTACGGCGGTGGTGGCGGCGGACGCTACTAAGTTCTGTATTTTAGCTTTGATGGAAACCCGGGTGAGAATCCGGGTTTTTTATTTCTAGAAATCCCTTAGAGGGTACTTTAGATTTTCTCGACACGGGCTCCTGCCCTCGCCTGCATCGTCCGCCTTCGCGCCGGCCTTTTTCATTTATCTTTTTTTTAGTGATTCTTTTTCTGGTTTTCTAACTTCGACTTTTGCGGCCGAACGCTTCACGCATGCAGGAGGTCGAGAAAAACAAAAGTAACCAATAAGGGATTTCTAGAAATAAAAAGCCCTCTGCTTCTTGCGTTTTTCTTTTTCTTGGCTGTCCGCCTTCGGCGGTCTGCGCGCTCAGGTAAGCTGCCCGCTGCGCGGTCTGCGCTTTTTTTTCTGGCTGTGCGCTTCGCGCCCTGCGCTGCCTGCGCATTTTGTTTTCTCGCTGCCGCTCGAAAACTCTCAATGGGCGCAGGGGTCTTTGCTTTCTTGCTTCGCTCGAAAGTTATTGCAATCCGCACTCGCAGGTTAGTTCAGTTCCCACGTTTGTGTCTGGGTGGCGTGTGCTGGTTTGAACTTTGCCTTGCATAAGGCCTTCACCGGTAACAGACCAGCCCTGGAAGCCGTCGGCTGTTATTGATACTTTTACTGTTCTGCCTATTAATTTTCCGCTGCATGTGAAGCCGTTTAACGAAACTTTGGATTCTAAAACTCTGTAGTCTGCTTCGTGTTCTGCTGATTGGTTGTCCACTGTCATTCGGCAGAAGAAGTAATCTGCGTTTGCTGATGCTGAAAACAAAAATAATGCGGCCAAGAATAAATTTTTCATCTTATTTCCTTACTTTAATTCACACGGGACAATTTGTAATGCTAATGGGTCTAACTGATCTACACGGTATTCGTCACATACTTCTACCGAATACGGAAGGCCGTCATCGTCGACTGAATCTTCGATATGGCTGCGAATGCAAACCGCGGTTTCTTGCGGTTGTTCCCAGCGAACAGTTGATCCTTCAAGCCTTAAGTTTTGTGGAGACAAGGTGTGATCGCCTAAGGCCGCTGTTCTCCACATGGTTGCGTAACTGCGGTTAGCTTTGATATCGCTAAAAAGTTTTTGCGCATCGCCCTCACTACAAAAGTGGGCTGCCATAAATTCTGATTCACTTTCTGTTGGTGAATGATAGTAAACGCCTGAAGTTAAATCTGTAAGTAATTTAGAAACCGTAAAAGCCGCATTTTGAGTAGCAACTAAAGGGTCTTGCTGTTGATCGAATTCAGGGTTCAGCAAATAATCAAATGTGGTGGCAAGGCATTCAACGTTTAAAATCATAGGAGAGCGGTTCACACGAGAATTTATTTTTAATTCTGCAGTTAAAGGCCCCTTAAATTCTGTAGATACTACATCGCTAAAAGAAGAAACCGTGGTCAGCGCTACAGGAGACTTCAACTGTGGATTGTACGTAAGATTTATTTTTACATAAGTCATGTAGGTGCCGGCACCATCAACTTCATCTTCCTTCATAATGGCCGTCACCGTTACCGGTGTTGCCGTTCCCACGTAACGGTTTGAAAGATCATTTGCGTTGACCAAATCGCTTCCGTTAACAGTGCAAGTAAGGCCGTTTAGGCTACTGACTGATGCAAAGCTTGCAGAGGCCGTTAACAGCACAAAAGATGCGATGACAAATCTCATACTTCTCCTTTTAATTTTTCAAACTTGCGCATACTTAAATGACCGATTGTTTTAAGCAACGATTTTTTTGTCCTTCTCATAATCTTGACATTTAGGAGCTAAAATACTCCCACAATGCCCAATTTTTAGGATTTTTATATAGTTTTACAGAGGAAAGACTTCCAAATTTTGATGCCAAACTCATTAGGTTTTCATTCATAGACTTAACGTTGGCGAATGAAAAGAATGAGAATAGACTGCCGGGCATGAAACGTCTGCTTATCATATTGTTAATTAACCTTTTGGGCTGTCACGTCTTTGCTAAGAAACTAATTTTTTTGGGTGACTCACTGACTGAAGGTTACGGAGTGGCGCAAGAGGCGGCGTTTCCGCAAATCATTCAGCAGAAATTTCGCGCCGATAAATCCGCATGGGAAATTTCGGCTTCCGGATCCAGTGGTTCTACCAGCGCATCCACATTGAGTCGTCTGAAGTGGATCAGCAAAGATAAGCCTGATGTGGTGTTTATTTTGATGGGCAGTAATGACGGGCTTCGCGGCTTGAAGGTTGAAGAGACCGAAAAAAATTTATCTGAGGCTCTGCAGTGGGCTGCGGACAATAAAGTTAAAATTATCTTAGGCCAGCTACATGTTCCGCCGAATTATGGAAAAGACTACGCAAAAAAATTTGCTGCGATATTTCCGCGGCTTGCAAAAAAGTACAAAGTTAAGCTTGGTCCTTTTCTTTTAGAAAATGTGGCAGGAAATTCAAAATTAAATCAGGCCGATGCCATTCACCCGAATGAAAAAGGTCATCAAATAGTCGCAGAGAACATTTATAATTATTTAAAACAGGTGTTACCTAAGTTATGAATTTAGAAATCAAATCATTAAAGAAGTCTTATTTTCAAGGGCAAGAAAAACTGACCATTCTAAACAACCTGAATATGCAGGTTGATACTTCTGAAGTTGTAGCTGTCGTCGGCGCATCGGGCAGTGGTAAATCCACCTTTCTTAGCTTAGTTGCAGGCCTGGATAAATTTGACGAAGGTGATATTTCCGTTAATGGACGCTCTATAAAAAATTTGACCACGGCTGAAATGACAAACTTCAGAGCACAGAATATGGCTTTTGTGTTTCAGCAGTTTCATTTGGTTCCACATTTAACAGCATTTGAAAACATTGCGCTTCCACTAGAGATTTTGAACAGACCTTTTACAGAAAGCGAGATCACTGCTGCTTTAACGGCAGTTGGTTTAGCACACCGGGGGCACCATAAGCCAGGTGAACTCAGCGGTGGAGAATGCCAACGTCTGGCATTGGCGCGCGGGCTCATTACGAAGCCCAGCTTACTTTTGGCGGATGAGCCCTCAGGAAATCTCGATACAGAAACCGGCCAGCGCGTAATGAATTTATTCTTCGAACAGGTTCGCGCTACTAAAACCACAACCGTTCTGGTCACTCATGACCCTGAGCTGGCCGCACGTTGTGATCGCACCTTCACTCTTAAAAACGGACGATTTGAGTAACGATGAATTTTTTTAAGCTCCTCAGATTGGCCTGGCTCGAACTGGTGCGGTTTAAAAGCAGCTCGGTTTTTTTAATTTTGAATCTGACATTGGGACTGATCGGTTTTTTTATTCTGCAGATATTTCAGCACAGTTTAACCTTACAGTCTGAAGAAAAAGCGCAAGTGGTTTTAGGCGGCGACATTTCAATCAACGCCCGACGCGCCTTCAGCGCAGAAGAACGAAGCAAATGGGAAGCGGGTTTTAAATTTGAAAAAAGCTCGCAACTTTACTGGTTGTCGACCATGCTCCGAAATGGTGATGACACGCGCCTGGTAACCGTTGGGGTTTTTGATTCGCAGTTTCCACTCTACGGAAAGTTTAAACTTAGCGGGCCTGACTTCAACGATGAGGCACCGCTTTTGTGGGCCGACCCGGAGGTTAAAGAAAACCTGCATTTAAATGACGGGCAGATGATTGCCATCGGCGACAAAGAATTTAAATTCGCCGGCGTCATTGAAGAAGATCCGACCCGCTTGTTTCAAGGCCTGGGCTTTGCGCCAATTGTGATGATCCATCAACGTTACTTTGCCGATACCAATTTACTTAAGATGGGCAGCACCTTCAATGAAGAGTGGAATTACAAATTAGCCGAAGGTAACGATACCGAAAAAATTAAAAAAGAGTTATTCAATGTTGTAACAGACCCGGCTGTACGAATTCAAACCACTGAAGACAGCGCATCTGATTCCAACCGCGTCCTGAAATATTTTGTCGATTATCTGGGGTTGGTGGCGTTAGTGGCTTTAGGTCTTTCGTTTTTATGCGGGACTTACCTTTTACAATGGACCTTTCTTAATAAACGTAAAACGATTGCGATTTACAAAACGTTGGGGCTCAGTAACCCGAAGATAGTTGTTTTATACCTGGTTCAGAATTTTATTGTTTCGCTGATGGCGTGCTTACTCAGTTACCTTGTCGTGCTGGGATTACTGCCGATTTGTCAGAAATTATTAATAGATACTTTTAATCTTCCGCTCAACCTGGTGTTCAGTGCGCAGGCCACGCTGATTACGCTGTCTAT
>JANWIU010000177.1 GCA_025449725.1 Pseudobdellovibrio sp. | reverse complement strand
TGTGGTATGAGGGCCGGCCTTTTGGGATCAATGTTAATTTGGTCCAACTTGGCTTTGTCCATTCGGATTCATTTAAGAAGGTTGTATTTTCAAAAAAAGCAGAAATGAGTGCCAAACTGCACGGGCCTCATTCCGAATATTATACTTCGATGACACCTATGATTGAAATGTTAATGGGGTTTTCAACCAGTTCCTCAACAAAGGTGGCGTCAAAAATTATTGGGTTAATCGATATTCCCACTGCGCAACTGCGTTTGCCGCTCACTCCTGATGCGCGATTATTCGGTCTTATGAGAAAGCTGATCCCGTCATTTATTTTAAACAGGTTTCTTTACCTGCTGCTGCCGGGTTCATTGAAGTGGGGCGGCCAGTGGCGTGCGGCTGATGTCATAGTAGAACAAGAGAAAACCAAAAAAGCGGCGTAACTTAAGAATTCAAATACCGGCTGACGGTGTGAATGAGGGCGGCCTGATTAACCGGTTTCGTAAGAACTTCGTTGCATCCCGAAGCCAGACATTTTAACTGATCTTCGCGCATTGCATGCGCTGTTAAGCTGATGATCGGTTTAACGTAACCTGATTTTCGCAAAATTTCAGTTGTAGAATACCCGTCAAGTACCGGCATTTGCATATCCATCAAGATCACATCGAAATCCTCGTCGTTAAGCAAATCAAGGGCTTTTCGACCATTATCAGCAACATCGACTTCCAAGCCGTGCTTTTCTAAAATATGAGAAATGAGAATTTGATTTTCCGGAGCATCTTCGACCAAAAGTATTCGTTTTCCGGCTAGCAGTGCCAGATCTTCTGCAGCCGGAAGCGTGCGTGCCGCAGGTTCTGTCTGCGTTTGAAGATCGCCGGGAACACTGAACGGGATGGTAACCGAAAAAAGACTTCCCTGACCCGGCACGCTTCTCTCTAATCGCACATCTCCACCCAGGAGTTCGGCAATTTTTCTGGTCAGAACCAATCCCAAACCGGTTCCAACGGTAGACTTCTTGAAAGTCTCGTCCACTTGCGAAAACGGTTTGAACAATTCCATTTTGCCACTGTCAGATATTCCCGGGCCGGTATCCTCGATTAAGAAAACCAGATTCTGCCCCTCGGTTCTATAGCGAATACTAATCGAACCCTTTTCTGTGAACTTTATTGCGTTACCTATCACGTTAATCAGTATTTGCCGCAGTCTTACCTGATCTGAAAAGATATAATCCGGCACGCCAGGGGCAGGCTCGATATAAAGCATCAAATGTTTTTCTTCACAGCGGATTTGCAAAAGATTTTTTAAATCCTCAATCATTTGATTCAATGAAAAAGCTTCTTTATTGATTTCTAGTTTGTCTGCTTCAACTTTTGATAGATCTAAAATATCATTAATAATAGCCATTAGGGTTTTTCCCGTACGGCTGATGATTTCCAGGTATTGTGCGCGCTTTTCTTCGCTCAAGGTTGGATCCTTAAGTATTTCTACAAATCCAAGAATCGCACCCAGTGGCGTTCTGATCTCATGACTCATATTTGCTAAAAACAAACTTTTGATATGGCTTGCCTTTTCTGCCGTTTGTTTTTCTCCGGCAAGGGCTTTAAGATTTTTTGCCATTTGATTTAACGCCATTGATAGTTGGCCTAGTTCGTCATTTGAATCGATAGGAGCCTGCTGTTGAAAGTCCCCGGTTCCGATTTTTTGGGCCGCAATATTCAGCTCGCCAAGTGTCTTAACCAGATTTTTGCTGAATTTAAAAGTTAAAAATAATCCGGTTGATTCCACAAGCAGAACCAAAAGGATAAGAGTGATAAGAAGAGTGCCTTCAACCCAGCGTGAAGCTTCTCCCAGTGAATAAGAGAAGCGGTCTGCTAGCGCAGTAACCCGAATGTTAAGTTTTGCCAGTTTCGTCAGAAACTCATGTTGGCGCTTCAGTGGCAAATGCTTCGGAGTCGCCTGAATTTCTTTGTGAATGTCTTCTTCCACTTTTAAAACTTCATCAATTAAAACGTCGGCCTGTGTCCAGGCTTCAATTGAATCCTTTAAATAACTGATAGAGTGGAATCGCAAAATGAGATTCGTCATACTGCTGACGTCGTTAGGGTGATTACGCCCTTTAATAAACCCTTCGTATATCTTTGGTAAGTCAGGCTGGCTTCTCATCAGCTCTTTTCTGGCTTCCCGGTCTCCTAGTGGTACTTCCAGCTGCTGAATAAAGGAGTTGTGATATTTTTCGTCTCTGAAGATTATATAACTCTGCAAATCCAACAGCGCATTTTTTTGTGCTTTGGACCACAAGCCCTCTCCGCCCACAAAGGCCCGCACAGCGGAGAGGATATTAACCGTATACTTTAGGGTAAAGAGTTCCAGCGTGATCAAGAAAGCCATGAGGCCGACCACGATATACAATTTTTTAGATACTGAGAGGTCTCTCCATGTACGACCCAGCCTGCTTACTGCCATCTTTCAATTATAAAATGAATGCATCTAAACATTAAATTAATTGCAGCGATTCGCACTAAAACGCATACAATCTTTTGGGAATTTCATTCTGAAATTCATCGTTTTTTTGTCAATATTTTGTTCACTTAAAAATTTGAAGAAATCATCACAAAAAATTCAACATCACATAAAGACGGAATTGTATAAGTAGGGTAGCGAAAGGAAATTTTATGAGAGCTCTCATCATTACAGTATTTATTCTTTTTACTTCCGTACGGGTATTCGGGCAAAAAAATTCCGGGTTTACGTTGTTAGCCGTCTCACAGGGAATTTCAATGCCGACAATTACTTCGCCGATAAATTGGGGCCATGGCTTTACTTACAATAATGCGGCCGTTGCGCAATTTTACGACGGCGCCATATTATCTTTAGAATACGATCAGAACGAAAACACCAAAGGTTCCGGAGCTGAGTTGGGAGTAGGCACAGGCAATGTGGGGTTAGGAATCGGCTATTATAAGAACGATTGCGATAACTGCGACGGCCGTGTTGGAGCCATTGCAGGATTTGGAATGAGTAATAGTTTTTCGTTCGGTTTAGGTTATCGCGAAGAAAAGACTTATTCGGCAGGATTTTTATTCGGACTTGGTTCATCAGGGCAAATGGGCATCGCCGTCGACTTTCGGGACAACGAAGATAAGAATTTGAAAACTTATTCGTATGGAATTGGTTATGCTTATTCTGCAAGTAATTTTAAATTTGCTATCGATGCTTCAAAGCAGGAAGATGGTGACTCATCCACAGATAACAGCCTCATCATGCTGACCCCGGGCCTGATGGTTGATGGTGGTTTTGTTCGCCTTGGAGTTTCCTTTGATACTTACTTGAATGATAAAAATGAATCTCATGATGATAAAGTTTGGTTCGGCCTTGGTTTTGGTGACAATTCGAAATGGAATTTGAACCTTTATAAAGATTATTCTTCTGAGTATTCGACGGCACTTACCTTTTGGTTTTAATTTACAGACGATATCCTCTTAAAAAACCGGTGTTAATTTGAAAAACCCGGACCAAAGGCTGTGCAATTCCGGTAATTTTCCGCCTGTTTTTGGCCGATAAGATCAGGTAATGCCTACACCGTTATGGACGCGCGTGGCGCGCTTTTTATACCGTGAAAAAAAACCGACTGACCCTGCTCAGTTGATTCGGCATGACCGAATTCTGATTTATGGATTTTCGACAGTTCTACTATTTGCTTTTGGTTTGTTTTCATTTTATTTCGTTCAGGATGCGCAAACCTGGTACAACCTGACTCCGCAAGTGGTTGTTGAAAAAAATGAGTGGCAAGTTTTAATAGATCCGCCAGAAGCCGAAGTGTTGTCGCAGTCTCCTTTGTGGGTAAATGCGCCGCAACTTAACGACGAAGAAAGTTCTAAAAAATTAAAAGCCGGTGGCTTAAAAAAAGTTTGGTTAAAATTAGTATTACCTGCGGATAAAATAAAAAAAGCGGCGGAATTACAGGCCTACTATTTTCGGCTTGGATTTTTGTTAGGCGACTTCCGTATTTGGGTAGACGATAATCAGCTTGTTAGCATACCAAGTACCTATACCGGAAGCATTGATTTGGCTTTGCCTATTTATAAAATGAACGAAGGCAAAGAAATGACGGTGGTTATTGCTTTGAACCCCCGTGAAGGGGCACGAAATATTGCACCGTTAACTTTAGGCGTGGAGTCCGGCCTGGTAAACTACAAAACTGGCGCCGCTTTTATGAAATTTAATCACTTTATTAACAGATCAAGACCGCTGGCCTTGTTCTTTGTGTACAGTGTGTTTTCTTTGATGTTCTTTTCTTTGTGGAGAACCAACCGTATCCAGCGTGAATATCTTCACTTGGCAGCCTACGCTATCGTTTGTTCTCTTCCTGATCTTTTGTTTTCAGATTCGTTTACGACTAACCGGTTAAAAGACGGTGCAGCACATACGACTTACTTAATTATCGTCATGTTACAAGCTGCAGCCGGTTTAAGTCTTGGGTTATCTTTTGCAAGATCAAATTCAAAGATCATTGCTAAATCCATTTGGACATTTTTATTTTTCGGTGTCGGTTTTGTTTTAATGGCACCTGTTTCGTCATTAAGTGCACTTCGCCAGCCGATGAATCTGGTTGTGATGCCATTGGTATTTTTTGTTGGTGCAGTCACTTGTCTACTACAGGCACTATGGCTCAGTAGAGGCGGTTTATCCGGAGAGTTCCAGCCAAAACGTGTCGTTAGGCTTTTTTCTTTTTCAGGAGTGCTGGCGGCACTATCTGTTTATTATTTTCTGCAGTTCAACGGCAATTTTGATTACATTACAAAACAGCTTATTACCGGGTTTCCAAGTTTAGCATTGGTGGTTTTTCTGGGCCTTGTGGCATTAACAGATTACTATCAGCAAAATAAATTAATTAAGCGCATTCCGATTTCCGCTTACCACAGACGGGCGCAGCTTCCGGCAAAATTATCCGGTGTTGTTGCGATGGTGGATTTAAAAAATTCAGAAACTTATTTTACTCTTGCCGGTCAGTTAGATGGAAACGAAAGCATTGTGCCGACAGCGCTTTCTAATATTTGGAAAGCTGTTAGTGAAAATGGCGGCACAATTCTGAGAGCCGAAGGTGATGAAGTGGTGGCTTTCTTCGAAGGTGTAGCAGGTGAAAACCCGGTGCAAAAGGCGTTAGTTGCTATGGATTCAGTAGCAAAACACTTAGGCGAATATAATCAGGAGCTGCAAAGCCGTTACGTCGAATTGGCAGATCAGCAGCTTCACTTCCGTGCTGCTATTGCAGTTGGGGACATTAAGCCCATTTGGGTAGAAGGTGTTTCAGGCCGGTTACCCGGCTGGAATCAAGTCGGTGAGAGCATGGCTTTTGTGGAAGCCGCCCGGTTGCTGGAAATCGAAAAGCAAGTTGATGGGCAAGTGGCCGCTTCGCGAGTGTTGCTGCAAACTTCTGTCACCAACAATTTTCCTGTTACTGAAGAAGAATTGGCCAGCCGATTTTCAATTCTGCAAAAACGATTTGTAGGAAAGCATGACCGCATCTATTTGGTTAATGTTTACCAGGCAGATCCTATAATTAAATCTTCACAAGTTCCTGTGGCAGCTAATCAAAATTGAGAACGTAATTGATCCGCCCAAAAAATTCCGGCAGCACCGGTGCGATGAATGCCATCGGTCGTATGAATGCCCGGCGTTCCCGGAGCCGTTGCCGCGCGACTATCGATCACTTTACAAAATGTATTTGTCACCTGTGACAACGAAGGATAGAAGGTCGTTAACTTCGTGTCCAATTCTCCTACGCGGCCCTTAGGGTAGCCTTTAGATTCGCTTTCATTCATTCGCGGAGGGCCCACCCACAGGCAGCGCCGCTGATTAGCGGCAATAGTTTGGGCCATTCTCCTGTAAGTCGCATCTGCTCTGCCTGAATAAAGTGTATTCGTACCCAGTGCCACAATCACTAGCGGAGCATCGAACTGCGCTAAAACGTCATCCAGCTTAGGCGTAATGCCTTCTGGTCCGCAATTTTCTGCGGCGGGTTTTTCGCTGGTCATTGTTTTACAGGTAAACCCTTGCGGATTACGGCCTTCTAACCAATGGATAGGCGCGCTGGATACGGTACAAAACAGCGTAACCCGGTCTCCGCGGGCGGTAAGGTTTCGTAAGACTTGTTTGCCGAAAGACCCGCAAGTAAGCGAATCACCGATAACCAGAACATTTGCGGCTTCAGCCGCCAAAGGCGTAACCAGAGTCGTTGCCAAAGAAAAAAGTAGTAAGAAAGCCACATATGCGTTTTTCATGAAAGGAAATTTAGCCATTTGATCTACAAATTTCAACTGTAAAGATTCTGTACAGTCCATGCTTTTTTTCAATAGCCTATGGAATTCCTTAGTGTAATGCCAATTTTGATTTAAACTCTCCGCTATGAAAAAAACTTTATTGGCATTTTTATTTTTGTACTCTGCTTCTTTATTTGCACAAACAGCTACTGTACTTGGAATTCCGGAAGGAACTTATACAGGAAGTGATGTCATTGTTCCGCAACAGCCACTTGTGCCGACAGTGGATTTTACAACGACAAGAACTTTAAGAGACGGAACAATCACAGCCCAGACCCGAGCTTCTTTACTTGGTCATGAAGTTGGTGGAGCAACAGCAAGGCTGAAGGTGGTGGTCACCGGCCAACGTACTTTTGTACTTGCAGATTTAGATCGTCCTGCCGCAGAAGGTAAATTTATGAAGGCGGGAGAAGGAACTTGCAATCAGAATACTTGTACCTTTACAGCAACTGTAATGAACGGCAGCTTAAGTTTACGCGAAACATGGGCTAAAGGCGGCCCCAATGAATTCTTCATTATTGACGGCTGGCAAAGTTTAAGCGGCGTCAAAGGAACTTACTCTAGCCGGCTTACAAAAAAATAATTACTTTCAATAAATACGTGTCTGGAAATTACAAATCTGTTAATGTTGGTTCTTCATGGATTATCAACAGGAATTAGAATTAAGTCTTCAGTATTTAAAATCTGAAAAAGCACTGCAAAGTTTGGTACAAGATGCGTATTGGCCTAAGTGGGATTCTACTTGGTGGCATATGCTTTTGTTGCATGAGATGGGCCTAACAAAAGATATTCCAGAAGCAGTAGCGCATGCCTACGTGCAGGCTATAAATAAAATGCCGTTAAAAATATTTCCCATACAAAAAGAAGATATGCCTCCGGGTATTGACCCGTACAGGGGTTCACCTTGCCATTGCCAGTTAGGTAACGTCTATCAGGTATTGGCAGCCAGAGGGGTCGACGTTGATCAAGAAGTGTCGTGGATACGCCCGTGGTTCTTACGCTACCAAATGGAAGACGGCGGTCTTAACTGCGATAATGACGCTTATCTGGTTAAAGACGAAGCTCCTAGCTCGATGGTGGGAACTATTGCGGTTTTTGAAGCTGTATTACTCTATACAAATCGTAAATGGACTTCAGAAGAAGAAAATTTTTTGAAAAAGGGCGCACAATTTTTAATGAAGCGCGAACTGCGGCTGGGTAGCTCGACAAAATACAATGAGGCTGAACAAAAGAGTGCGCCTGATTGGTTGAAGTTATGTTTCCCACGATTCTATTTGTATGATGTTTTACGTGGTTTAAATGCTTTGCTGGTTTGGGCAGATAAAACAAATTCAATTTTACCGCAAGATTCATTAAAAGAAGTCGTCCGTCATTTAACAACGAGGTTTCCTGACGGACAAATGCAGAATGAAAGGCATTGTTACGACGGCGCAGGTACTATTTTACCGGGGCCTGATGGCGTTTGGTTGCGGAGACAGCCCGCAACCTACTTTCCGCTGCTAACTAAAGTCAGTGAAATCGGCAGAGTGTCGCCGTTTCTGACGAAGCAGTGGCACGAATGCACGCTTCGTCTTGAGAAGCATTTATCTTTATAAGCCGTCAACCGGTGAAGCCACACCCAGAATCCACTCGACTGCACTTAAACGGCAGAAAGCGTTCATAGAACGGTACATAGTGCCGTCTTCGTTTTCATATTTTTTATTGCACAGTGAATTCATGCCTGTAAGTAAATCCGTCAAATTTTTAGCAGGATTAGTCTTAGTCAATTCCGCTTCGCAAACGCCGTACGCGGCACCGGCAGTTTGAATATCAAGGCTTGAACCGTACGCGCAAGCTTCAGCAAGTGACTTTGCGCTGTAACAGGAATCAGCTTTCTCAATCATGGCCATAAAGACTTCAGGTTGGTTGTAGATGTCTTCGCCCTTTTCATTCACACATTCAGCACCGAAAGTTACCGAACTTGCGATCATAATAATAGCCAATAGAATTTTTTTCATTTGAGTTCCTTGTTATAGGTTTTGGGTAGGCAAAACTATAATCTAGAATTCAAAAAAGAATACTGTTCGAATTTTTGACAGGTAAATTTAACCGGCCAAAAGGGTTAAAACGTATAGTTTCGCGGAAAGTGGCAGGTATAACCATTGGGATGCTTCTGTAAGTAATCCTGGTGGCTTTCTTCTCCTCGGATAAACTTCTTTGCCGGGCTGGTTTTTGTAACCACGGATTTTCCCCATTTTTTTGATTTATCAACCCGCTCAATCACGGCCTTAGCAGCGGCTTTTTGCGCATCATTCAAATAAAAAATATGCGATCGGTACTGGCTACCGACATCATTACCCTGGCGGTCTGCAGTAGTAGGATCGTGAATATTAAAGAAGTATAATAGAATGTCAGTGTAGGTTGTTACTTTAGGATCAAAAATAATTCTAACCGCTTCTGTGTGGCCTGTTGTTCCCAAATGAACATCGTCATAAGACCCTTTGGATTCATCGCCGCCGGTATAACCCACTTCAGAAAATATGACGCCGGGCCGCTTTCGCATCAGTTCCTGAACACCCCAGAAACAGCCGCCCGCAAGCAACGCAATTTCTTGTTTCTTTGCCTCTACAAAAAGATACAAGTACTTGCCGTAGCCTTTATCTTTCATTTCAGCGTATGGAATAAATTTTAAAGAGGCTGAATTAATGCAATAGCGCTTCTTAGTTGGCCCCGGTCCATCATCGAACACGTGTCCTAAATGAGAATCTGCCTTTTTTGATCTTAGCTCTGTACGGGTCATCCCTTCGGTCTTATCCGCTTTTGTCGTGACGGAAGAATCTTCGATGGGTTGGGTAAACGATGGCCAACCGGTACCTGAATCGTATTTATCCAACGAGCTAAAAAGCGCTTCGCCGCTGACGACGTCGACGTAAATGCCCAGTTCTTTATGATTCCAATAGGGGTTTTTAAAAGGAGCTTCGGTTCCCGCCTCTTGTGTGCAGCTGTATTGTTGCGGTGTTAGAATTTTTTTAAGTTCATCTTTCGAAGGTTTTTTGAAATCTTGGGCAAAAACATTAATAGCAAATAACACTAACAGAGTGACAATGGTGGTTTTCATTTGTGGCCTTTTTAAAAACGGTTATTTTGTTTTTTTCTTTTTGCTGTGAGCTTTCAGCTTCTTTTCAAGTAGGGAGGCGATGTCGCGTTTACTTTGTTTTGATTTAGAGTTATTGAAAGAACGGCTGTTCTTAGCCAGCGCCTTGTTTTTTGATTTTAGTTTCGTTTTTATTTTAGCAACAGATTTTTTTTCTTTGTACTTCGGGGCCAGATAATACTTTGCTGTATTGCCTTCTTTAGGTTTTACACATCCGCGCTTAATCTTCTTTGTGCAGTAAGGTATACCTTTTTTTACAAACTGATCTGCAGTGACTTCCACTGAACGAGCAAAAGCCTGACCTGCAAAAATAAGACTGAACACTATAAATAAAGCTAAAGTTTTCATAGTAGCCTTATCGGAATCTTTTATTGGTAATTGAAAGTATTCTTAATAAGAAACAAGGCCCCAAAGGGCCGTTTTAAAATGATATGGTCTTAGTTTTTTGTCGTAATAGTGCAGCTGGCGTAGCTTACTTTTCGGTCTGTTAAGCAGTCAATTTTTTCCAGGCTTGCTGAAGAAGTCCATCCGGCAGTTGTAAAGAAATCAAGTTCACTTAAGATAGTAACTAAATCGCCGGCTCTGTTGTTTTTATCCTGAAAGTCCCGGCCATCGTACCCTTCACAGTATTTGAAAGTAAATTGGCGTGAATCAGAATAGGTGAAAGAGGTATCATAAGATGTCGTGCCGCCGCCGCAGCCGTCAGTTTCTTCTGCCGCATAAAAATCAGAGATTACATATTTGCAGGAATTTTGATCGCAAACCGCTTTTACGTCGGCAGACTTCAAGGCACTTATTATCATTTTTCCAATGCGGCCGCTGTAGTTGAACGTCTTTTTTTCACCGGCTGGTTGGTTTGCAAATGCTGATAGCGATACAAATAATGCGATTGTAAAAAACATTGTTTTTTTCACCTGGAATCCCCCTGTAATCTGAATTACGAAGTTGGTTTTATCAGAAGTTAAGTTACTTTTGGTTTAAAAATGATGGCTTTAGTAAAAAGGGAAGGATTGTAAAGAGTTTAGTCAGTCCATTTTGTGTAGAGTAATTCTTTAGTCTGCAAATAAGCCTTTTCAATAATTTCTTCTGCCAGGTGCATTTTTGTCGGGCCGGAACGGGGAAGGCCTTTAAGGGAAACCACGACCCGATTTTGCTCTTTTTTATAAAGATGGGGCCTACCAAAGCAATGTGCCAGTACTTTATTGTTATGCCGCGGGAAGGTTTCGAACAATCCGCCATCCATAAATATTTTATTGGCACTTTTAACAGGCTGAAACAATCCGGGAAAGGCGCTGGATCCGCGCACAGCTTCGCATAAGTTACCGGAATGAATATTCTTAACCCGCAAAGCAAAAACATCGAAAACAGTTACTTCAAACGGAATTTTTAACTCGCTGAAAGTTGATGGTAAATAGCGGGTAAGGATTTCGTGATATTTATTTCCTTTAAGTAATCCAAAGCCAAGGCCCGGGTCCCAGAAGTCAGCGCGCTTAATGTTGCGAACAATTTTTTCTACTTCGTGAGCTGTATATGAATTTGCCAACATGGCGCCAACGATAGCTCCAGCACTGGACCCATAAATTTTTGCGGCTTTTAAACCAGCTTCTTCAAGGGCCTTCACAAACCCGACATGCGCATAGAATCCAAAAAAGCCCGCGCCCAGATAAAGTTCAAATGAATCGGATTGTAAGTAATCCTTCATCGTCAGGCTCATTATAAAATCTCCAGAATGACATATTCTTTTCCGTTAAGAATCACAGAATCATCAACAGATTTTCCTGCCAGTAGTTCACCAAGTGGACTTTCAGGGGTTATTACCTTAATAGATTGCCCTTCAAAAGTAAAATTCTGCCCTCCGCCTTTTGGTAAGAAAAGCAGCCAGCTTTCTTTATTATTAAAATCAATTTTTATCAAAGCCGTTTGGCCAATTTTATCTTCAGCAGAGAAATTTTTGACTTTAAGAGCAGAAACGATTCCCAAAGTTTCTTTAAGATCGCGAACGCGTTCTGCCTGTGCACCTGCCAAATAAGAAGCCTCTAGGCCGCGGGTATCGTATTTGTTCTCTGCCTTATTATCTTCATGAGTTGCAATATCATAGGTGGCCTGAGCTGCCTTCAGCGCCAGTTCAAGGTTTTTTGTCAGTTCTGCGGTAAAGGCCTTAAATAGAAGAGTTTTGTCCATTGCGGACAATAGTAATACACGATTGAACCGCTTTCGCAAAACGAAAATTTAAAGGCTATTCAAGATAGTTTAGAGAACTAATTTAACCTATAGTCTTCTTTTGTTACCGCATCTAACAGCTTAATGATTTCTGCCAAATAGACATACGACTTGTTTCTGTTTGCGGGTTTTATATAGGGCAAGATTCTTGCTAAGTGAATACATAAGTGAACAAATAAATTACTTATTGCCAATCCTTTGAAGGCATCGCCTTTTAAGATAATCGCATTTGTTTCTGAAAAATCCCGGATAGCACCATGTTCATACGTAAAAGAATTTTCGCCATCGGTACTGAATTTCATGTCGTCAAATAGTTCGTATTTTACAATCGTGGACTGTAGTACTTTGGAATACTCTTGCGCCGGACTAATTAATTCAAAATTAGGATTCGGGTCGATAAAGGCCACTTCTTCGTCTTGCACAAGCAGATTAGATAGCGTCAGGTCGCCGTGGCCAAGGCTATAGAGGCATTCATTTTTAATCGCAGCAATTGTATTTTGAACGGCAGAGTGATTCAAAAGCTGATTCAGGCCCCGGTATTTTTTGCCATTGATATTGACTTCAGCGGCCCTGGCATAGGCCGCGAAAGCGGGGTCATTTTTAATAGAGGTTTCAAGGTTTTGATAAAATTTGGATTGAATGTAATGCGCTCTATTTGTTGTATTTTGAACCGGAGTAAGGTGGTCAAAAATCAGATTGAATTCAGCTAAGGCCAGATTGATGTAATGAGATGTGCTAACTGAGTTGTCATTGATCAGTTTTTGAAACCCGGTCTCTGAAGGTGATACGTAACTCATATCGTAGAAATAAAAAGGCCCTATCTGGCCATCAGCTAAAACATCGGGGCAGTAAACGCGGCTTTTAAACTCTCTCAGCCACTGCGTTTGCGCCTGGAGTCTCTTACCGGCCTCATCCGGCGCGAATTTTCTGACAAAAAGGCTGTTATCATTAGATTTAACAACCCAGGTTGCTGCACCCGAGCCACCGGATATATTTTTAACTGGAGTTAGATCTGCAAATATGTCGTTTTTGTTCAAAAAAATTTTCTCTTGCTGAATTTTGAGGTACTATTATTTATACCTTAAAGAACTGTGAAAGGGCAATTTTTTGGCAGCAGAAACTGACATTTTTTTATTAATGGCCGGCCTTGGAGTGCGCTTTAAACAGCAAGGCTATACTGTTCCTAAGCCATTAATTGAATTTGAGGGTGCTCCTCTCTTTATTTGGGCTTTGAGATCCTTAAAAGAGTTGCTGCCGCAGTCGCGCTTACATCTGGTGGTTTGCGCCGAAGACAAGATTGAAGATCAGGTCAGACGCGTTCTTGCTGCAGAAAGAGAATTGAAATATTTAAATGTCGAAGTCATCACGTTGGCAAAACGTACAGCCGGGCCGCTGGAATCTGCAACCCAAGCCCTTCAGAATTGCTCTTCAGCACCAGGAGACAATCCCATTCTTTTTTGTGATTGCGATTTTTATCTGGAATCCAAAGACTGGTCAGATGCTGTTTTAAATTGGCACGGGCAATATTTGCAAGAGGACGCTTTTTTAGTTACTTTTTTTGCTGAAGCCACAAAACATTCTTTCGTAAAGACGGATGGCCGTGACCACGCTATTGAGGTAGCAGAAAAAAAAGTAATCTCAAATAAAGCCGTTGCCGGCTTTTATTCTTTTAAAAGTGCAAAGTTATTTAAAGAATTTGCAGGTCGAGTCTTTACGGGGCCATCGGCTGTTGAAAACGAACACTTCATTTCTCAGGTTTATGTTGAGCTTATCCAAGCGGGTAAAAAGGTAAAAGTTTTTAACGCGGATAAAATGATTTTGTTAGGTACGCCGGAAGAAATTCAATCTGCAAATATTTCGAAATAAATTATTACATTTAAATAATAAAAAACCAGCCGCTAAGGCTGGTCTCATCAACTTATAGTTATATTTAAAAAGAGACTAGTTGCCGCTGCCAGAGCCCGTAGAAGAATCTGAACTGGTGCTTTGTGTATTTACGCTGCCGCTGGATTCAACTGTTGTTGTTGTGGTGGTTTCTGTTCCTGAAACGGCTTGGCCACCGGGCCCTTGATCGTAAGCACTGCCATAAGATCGACTGTTTGTCGTACTTGAGTCTGAAGCGCTGGAATCAATATCCGTTTCTGTCGTAGCGCTGACAGTCGTGGTGGTTCGGTCTACCACTGTATCCGTTGAACTGTCCCTAAAGACTGTTTCGCGTCGTGTACATGATGTGCATAACACTAGCGCCAGAACTGACGAGGCAAAAGCCCCTTTTAAAAATTTTGAAGTACCGTTTTTTCTATTATTAAGCTTTCGCAATTGTTCCACTTTTGATCTCCTTTAATGCTTCAGTGATTAATTTCCGCAAAATCCTGTGCTTGCGGTTGAACTTGTTCTCATCAAGGGGGAGTAGCAGGATTCACACCAGATATTCGCAGGTTAGAGCTTATAAAAAATTTTGTTGGGTTCACATTGACGAAAGGGAAATAAGTCCCATATTAGACAAATGGAAAGTGCGGACTTTAATCTTCCTGAAGGCCTAATTATTCGAAAAGTTCGTGCTAATTGGTTAACACAAAAACCCAACCCGCTTGCTTTTGCGATAGCCGCTGCTTCTGTGATTGTCTTACTAATTTCGAATTTTCTTTTTTGGCGTGACGACTTCGGTTTGGGATCCTTGTTGACGGCTATTCCCCAAAACGTTTTTGAAACACATGAATACTGGCGTTTATGGACCGCGCTATTTGCGCATTCTGATATTTCTCATTTACTATCCAACACTCTTTTATTTTCGGTGTTTTCGTTTTTTCTTTACGGATATTTCGGCAGCTTTGTTTTTCCGGTAGCGGCTTTTGCAACGGGCGGGCTGATTAACTATATCGTTCTTAAAACAATGCCTGTTCAGGCAGAGCTTCTGGGCGTTTCAGGTGTCGTTTATTGGATGGGGGCCGCTTGGTTAACCCTTTATTTTTTGCTGGAAACCCGAGAACCCTATTCGAAGCGCCTGCTTAAGACGATAGGAATTGCCTTGGTGCTTTTTATTCCGGAAAGCTATCACCGCGATGTCAGTTACTTAAGTCACTTTGTAGGGTTCGTCTTTGGGATTGTGTTCGCTCTACTGTATTTTTGGAAAAGAAAAGAAGAATTTAAAAGAGCTGAAGTCATAGAACTCATTGAAGATTAATCTAGGCAGATAAAGGGCGGTCGTAGTAACCGCCCGTCGCAATTAGCGGTTGATACTTTGGCCAGCTGATTTCATATGATCTGTTTTTTGTGAAATGTTACTTAGGGTTTCTTCTACTTTTTTAGGAGCAACATCTGACGTAGCAATGTCTCCTAAGGCGACAATTCCCACCAAGCGTTTTTCACGGCTTAATACGGGTACGCGGCGGATTTGATTGTCTCCCAAATTTTTTGCAACTTCTTCAAGAGATTGGTCCTCGTAACAATAAAGAATTTGCTTTGTCATACATTCTTTTACTGTCGTTTTACTTGGATCTTTTCCTTCGCAGACGGCGCGGATCACGATGTCGCGATCAGTTATCATTCCGACCAATCGGTCGTTTTCTCCGACTGGAAGCGCGCCGAAGTCGCCGTCACGCATTTTTTGCGCAGCCTCTTTAATTGTTGTTTCTGGTGACGCCAACTGCACGTCTTTTATCATGCATTGCTTTACTAACATATATTTCTCCTTTGCAAATTTCTGTAATTTGTTTTGCAGGAGAAATGAATGCAAGCCGGGGGCCGCAAATTAAATATTAAGGAAAGTAAATATAGACTGATCCCGAGTTGTAAGTAGGAGTACCGCTGGTAGTGCCAGGAGCAGCTGCAGTACCGTTAAGTGTAGCTTTAGTATCTCCCTTTTCTTTTTCGTTCCCGATAACAATCGTTGCACCGCTTATAGCCACTGCTTTTGCATAGGAAGAGTAGGGGTAACCTGTTGCAGCAGTATTATTATTAGAAGCTTTAAAGTAATTTGCTTCGGCCCAGAGACCACTTCCATCTCGTTGAAACGTGTAAGCAGCGCCGCTAAAAGGACAACCTGTAGGAGTCGCATCAGATACTGAGGTAACGCTGCTGTCACAAGACCCGTCACCTGTTGCTCCAACCACAATTGTTGTTCCCCAGATTGCGACGGAAGTTCCGAAGTTACCGTTCACTGCAAGATTCGTTGCTTTGAGATACGCTTCGTTAGACCAAGTGTTACCTGAACGACTAAAGACGTAGGCGGCACCAGCTGCAGAAACGCTATCATCGTCGGTAAACAAGGCGAAATAGGACGGGGCAGTAGAAGTTGTGCCAGTAGAAGAATCTTCACCTTTAGCGCCAACAACAAGCAGGTCATCAAAAAGGTCCACAGCCATACCGAAGTAGTCGTCACTGTCAGCATTTGGTGCCTTAATGTAGGCTTGCTGAGCCCAGGTACCAGAAGTGTTTTTAAATACGTAAGCTGCACCTACGTAAATGCCATCTTCGGTCCCTGAACCAGCATTTGATATAATGTTCCTCGATAAACTGCGTTCGTGAGGTGAACCCACTGCAACCGTTCCACTAGAAATTGCAACCTTATCACCGAAGCGCATATCCATGTGTACAGCCGGAGGCTTTAAATAAGCATCAAAAGCCCAGGCATTACTAGATCGTTTGAAAATGTAAGCTCCGCCATAAGTCGTTGTTCCCGAAGTGGTAGGGGCAGCCGGCGAAGTAGAAATACCGGTATGAGTATCTTGCAACAATGGCGCGCCAGCAACGATGTAGTCGCCATCGATATCAACCGAATAACCGAACCAATTGTATGTTGTCGTTTGGGAATTCGGTGGTTTGATATAAGCTTGTTGTACCCAGTTTGTGCCGTTATAAACAAATACATAAACAGCACCGATTTGATAAGGTGTAGTCAGAGTGCTATCGCTTATTGCGGAATTCGAGATGCCTTGATAGGTGCTCGATTCATTCGGCGCACCAACTACTATTGTATTTCCGCTGATGGCCACAGCCTTACCGAACACATCGCCCGCTACTGGAATGGCAGCTTTTAAGAATGCAGTTTGTACCCATTGGCCGGAAAAATCACGTTGATAAACGTAAGCTGCCCCTGACTGTGACAATGTGTTGTCACCGCTGACAGCCGTCACAGTATTTGATACTCCATACTGGGAAGACGATTCATTAGGTGCACCTACAACCATAAAGTCACCATCTATTGCAACGGAATAACCGTACAAATCATTGCCGTCTGCATTGGAGGCTTTTGAGTAAGCTTGTTGGCGCCAAAGTGGCGTATTGGTTACCGTAAATGTGTCAGTGGTAGGAACGCTATAATTGCCGGAATTATCAATGGCTCTGACACTAAATGAGTGAGCTCCGGCAGACATTGATTGAAGCGCAAAATAATAGCGATTAGTGCCTACATCTATCCAGGCACCGGTATCGATTCTAACCTCGTAACCTCTTAGGCCGGTATTAGCATCGGTTGTTACATCCCACGTAAACAGTGGAGTGTAAAAAAGCGAAGTGCCATAAATATTATCCAGGTAACTTAAAATATTTGCAGGGCCGGTCGTATCTAAGTTGTAAGATGTACTGATCCCGGCGGAAGTGGAACACAAACCAATATTTCCGAGAGAGTCCGTAATTTGAGTGGTAATAGTATTGCTTCCTTCAGCCATAGG
>JANWIU010000176.1 GCA_025449725.1 Pseudobdellovibrio sp. | reverse complement strand
GTTGTAGTGGCGTTACCGGGCGCAGTCTTGCCGGGGAACTTCGCAATTAAGAATTCTAAAATTCGTGATGTTGAAAGCTTTGGTATGCTTTGTTCTTTGAAAGAACTGGGCTTAGCTGAAACTTCTGATGGTATTGAAATTTTAGATTCAAAAGCGCCGACAGGTATGAGTTTTGCCGAATATGCAGGTTATGACGACGTAACTTTCGAATTAAAAGTGACTCCGAACCGTGCCGATTGCCTAAGCCACTTCGGCTTAGCACGAGAGCTGGGTTGTTTGCTGAATAAGCCGGTAAAAAATCCTGAAGTCCTTACGAAGTTTTCTGCTCAGTCCACTCAAAGCAAAGTGAAGTTGGAAGTTTTGAACACTGATTTATGCCCGAGATATTGCGGCCGTTATATCAGTGGCGTGAAGATCGGCCCAAGTCCTAACTGGCTTAAAAAACGTCTTGAGGCTATCGGTCAGAATTCAATAAATAACGTGGTTGATGTTACAAACTATGTAATGTTAGAGATGGGGCAGCCGCTTCACGCCTTTGATGCGGACTTAATCGGTGGGTCTCAGATCAAAGTCAGAAACGCAACTAAAGGCGAAAAATTTAAAACCTTGAAAGAGCAAGAACTCATAATGAACGGGGATGAGCTTCTGATTTGCGACGCCGAAAAGGCCGTAGCATTAGCCGGTGTTATCGGCGGATTAAATTCCGGAGTTTCAGAAAATACGAAAAATATATTTTTAGAAAGTGCTAACTTCAAAGCGATGGCGGTGCGAAAAACCTCGAGAACTCATGGGGTCGATACGGATTCGGCTTACCGATTTGCTCGCGGTGTGGATGTAAGTGCAACGGATTCAATTATGGACCGGGCGGCTTTGTTGATTCAGCAGGTGGCCGGTGGCGACGTGTTCGGTCAGCACTGGGATATTCATACTGCGCTTCCAACAAAGAAGCCGATCAAGATTTCAATAAAAACAGTTTCAGACCGCTTAGGTTATGAAGCTGATGAAAATTTATTTTTGAAATTTATGAACGGACTTCAGATCAAGCATGAAAAAACGGGCCCGGGCGAATATCTTCTGACTCCGCCGCTGTTCAGGTTCGATATCGAACAAGACATGGACCTTGTCGAAGAGTATGCCCGACTGCATGGGTACGAACATATTCAGGAAACCATTCCGGCATTGCAGTCAGAGCCCACTTTACATGATCATCACTATATGATGAACCAGAAGATTTCCGGCTTCATGCGAGCTGATGGCTTTCATCAAGCGTTCAATTATGCATTTACCTCTAACGTTGTTGAAACCAAATGGCTAGGGGATGCAGCTAAAGTTTCATCTTGCGGATTACCGACTGCTGCAACTGCGGTTACGATCAGGAACCCTCTCAGTGAGGATTTGAATGTCATGCGCAGAAGTTTGTCGTTAGGTATTTGGAGAAATACACTTGATAATGTTCGTGCGGGCAATGGTTACGGTAATTTATTTGAAATCGGATCAGTGTTCTCTGCAAAAGACGGCCAGTATACAGAGGCCAGCCGAGTCGCTTTGATCAAATGGGGAACACCGAACGGTCTGTACGGAGTCCAAACGCCATTGGTGCTTCAGTTGCGATCAACTTTAGAAAAGTTGTTTCAAAGTCTTCAGATATCAGCTTACAGCTTTGTTAGCGATGGCACAGCACCCGGGTTTGTACATTTGGGCCAATGGGCAAAAGTTGTTGTCGAAGGTCAAACTGTGGGAGTCATCGGGGCTCTTCATCCTGGGATTTTGAATGATGAAAAAATCCGGTTACCTGTTGCCATTGCGGAGTTGGATCTTCAGGCTGTTCTTAAAGGCCAACCGCGACCATTAAAATTCAAATCATTAGCTAAGTTTCAACCGGTTGAACGCGATTATGCGTTTGTGATGGAATCGGGAAGCTCTGTTGGTGATCTTATAAAAGAAGCGAAGAAAGCTGCCGGTGGAACTTTGAAAGAGTTAACTGTGTTTGACGTTTACGAAGGTGATAAATTGCCGAAAGGTCAGAAGTCAGTTGCTTTAAAAGCCATCTTTCAAGATATGAATGCGGCTTTAAGTGACGAAATCATCCAGCAATTGAGCAATAAGATAATTGAAGCCGCTAAAAAGTCGGTAAATGCTGTATTGCGCTAGGCATAATAGCGCAATAGCGTTTCAAAAACTTGATTCATTTCAGTTACTTGCTACAATTTTTATATCTTAAGGAGTGAAGCTCTCATGGCAGGACAGAATGTCGGTAACTCAACTGTAACTAAAGCAGATATTGTTGAAAAAGTTTATGAGACAATTGGCTTTTCTAAAAAAGAAGCCAGCGAATTAGTTGAACTTGTTTTTAATGAATTAAAGCAAACCCTTCAAAACGGAGAAAAAGTAAAAATCTCCGGCTTTGGAAATTTCGTTGTTCGCGGAAAAAACGAAAGAATCGGGCGCAACCCGCAAACAGGTGAACAGATTAAAATTTCTGCTCGCCGAGTCCTTACTTTTAGACCCAGCCAAGTTTTAAAAGCTATGCTGAACGGCGAAGAATACGCCCACCTAAAAGATGAGGACGATGATGAATAATAAAAACAATTCTAGTCAAACAACCGAAGTCCAAACCGAATTTGAACTTTCTTTAGAAGACAAATTTTTGGTGGACGACCTGGTTGAAACTATTACTGCAGATACTTCTACAACATCAGAACTAAAAGCAGAGGCATCCAGCTTACCGTCAGTTCTGGTTGATGAAGAACTGCTAAAAGAATTGAATTCTAGTCCGGATCGGTTTGGTTTTAAAATCGGTGACGTAGCTGAACTTTTGGGGATCGCTCCTTATGTGCTTCGTTACTGGGAAGAAGAATTTGAACTTCTTAAACCTAAAAAAGCTTCTAACAATCAACGCATTTACACTAAAAAAGATGTGGAAAATGCATTTCTGATTCGTAAGCTTTTGTACCGTGATAAATTTTCGATTGAAGGCGCCCGCCAGGCATTGAAAGACGTAAAATTCGCTTTGAAAAAAGAAAAGGATTTTAATTCTGTCATTCAAAAAATTGATTTCGTTCAGTCGCAGATCAAAAGCTTCGTAGATGAAATTAAAAAAACAAAAGAAATGTTTAACTAGCATTTAGGGGCAAGCTTATGTTGAGTGGTAAGCGTATTTTAGTTACCGGAGGCACGGGCTCTTTCGGCAAGAAATTTGTCGAAATGGCACTCAAAAAATACCCGGATATCGCAAGACTTGTCATTTATTCCCGGGATGAGCTTAAGCAGTACGAAATGGCTCAACAGTACCCGAATTCAAAATACCCGAATATTCGATTTTTCATTGGTGATGTGCGCGACGGTGAACGGCTTAAGCGGGCCTGTGAAGGCATTGACATTATTGTTCATGCGGCGGCTTTGAAGCACGTGCCTATTGCTGAATATAACCCAATGGAATGTATTCAAACAAATATCATGGGCGCAGAAAATGTAGTGAACGCGGCTTTGGACTGCAACGTAAAAAAAGTAGTAGCGCTTTCAACAGATAAAGCAGCGGCGCCTATAAATCTGTACGGCGCTACCAAGCTTTGTTCAGATAAATTATTTATTGCTGCCAACAATATCAAAGGCGCGCGTGATTTAGGGTTCTCGGTTGTTCGTTACGGCAATGTGCTGGGCTCCAGCGGTTCTGTTGTGCCGTTCTTTTTAGAAAAGCGTAAAAGCGGTGTATTGCCGATTACTCATGAAGGCATGACCCGGTTTAACATCACTCTTGAAGAGGGTGTTCAAATGGTGTTTCATGCCATCGAGACTGCAACCGGCGGTGAGCTCTATGTTCCGAAGATTCCGTCTTATAAAATTTTAGATATAGCTAAGGCAGTTGCTCCGGACTGCAAATTAGAAGTAATAGGTGTGCGTCCCGGTGAAAAAATTCACGAAGAGATGATCACAGAAACCGATTCGCTTAATACCTATGATTGCGGAAAGTATTACGTTATTGTTCCGACCGTTCCGAACTTTAAAGAGGCGGAGTGGGTCAAAAAGAATAAAGCGGTAAAGGTTCAACCCGGATTCAAATATAATTCCGGAAGCAATACCGAATGGCTCACAGTTGAAGACCTGAGACAACAAATCAAATTGCATGTCGATCCCGAGTTTAAATTGTAATGAAAAAAATCGTTATCTTTGGAGCATCGGGATTGTTGGGCCACTGGTTAACAGGAGCCTTCAAGCTGCACCCGGATTTAGAGATAATTAAAGTAGGCCGCTCTACAGCCAATGACGTTATTGTCGATTTAACAAAGGGCGAAGCTTTGCTTAGCTCTTTGAACGATATAAAACCTGATGTGATCCTTAATCTGGCGGCGGAAACCAACGTCGATTTTTGCGAAAATCACCCTGAAAAAGCCCGTGCGGCCAACGTGGGAATTCCAAAGAATATTTCTGAATATCTTCGCAAAAATTCAAGCTGCAAATCCATTCATATTTCTACTGATCATGTTTATGACGGCGAAGGTTTAAAAAAGGAAGATCAGACGAGCTTAAAGAATGCTTATGCGGTCACAAAATTTGAAGGCGAAAATTATTTGAATCAGCGGTCTTTTATTTTGCGAACTAATTTTTTCGGCCGATCATCAGGAGAAAAAGACAGTTTTTCTGACTGGATTGTAAAGTCTTTTAAATCAGGTAGTGAAATTAAGCTATTTAATGACAGTTATTTTTCCCCGGTGCACTGGACTACTATCTACGAAGCTATTTTAAAGTGTATTGATTCTGACCAATTCGGAATATACAACCTCGGTAGTTCTACCTGCATCAGCAAAGCTGATTTTGCCGTTCAAGTAGCCACAGAATTAGGCGTGTATCATAAAGGTTATCAGGTCGTTGGAACTAATGATGTTGACGGGCGGGTACAGCGTCCACTGAATATGTGTATGGACTCTTCTAAAATTGCTAAAGCTTTTGGGATTAAAGTTGGGACAGTAAAAGTTGAAATCGGAAAGTTAAAGAAGGAATATTTATGAGCAAGTTCGCCAGTGAAATTTCCATTGACGGGAAAAAAATCGGGCTGAAGCATCCGACATATTTTATTGCAGATATAGCCGCGAATCATGACGGCGATTTACAGCGGGCCATTGATTTAATTTATTTAGCAAAAGAGTGCGGGGCCGATGCGGCAAAGTTTCAGCACTTTAAAGCTTCGACTATTGTCAGCGACTACGGATTTAAAAATTTGTCACAAAATAATTCCCACCAGGCTTCGTGGAAGAAGAGCGTATTTGAGGTCTACCAGGACGCCAGTCTTAAGCCGGATTGGACTGGGAAGCTGAAAGAAACCTGCGATAAAGCCGGAATTACTTTTTTTACAAGCCCGTATTCTTTTGAGTTAATTAATGAAGTTGACCCTTATGTGCCAGCTTATAAGGTTGGTAGCGGTGATGTGACATGGCCTCAGATTATTCAATACATGGCCAAAAAAGCAAAACCGATGCTGCTGGCATGTGGGGCTTCAACTTTAGATGAGGTGAAGGTTGCGGTAAAAGCGGCCAGTGAAATCACATCGCAGATTTTACTTATGCAATGTAATACCAACTACACCGCAAGCCTTGAAAATTTTAAGTATATTAATTTGAACGTGCTAAATACTTTTAAAAAAGAATTCCCCGGACTTTTACTGGGATTAAGCGATCATACACCGGGCCATGCAACGGTGTTAGGTGCAGTAACTCTCGGCGCGCGGGCGATCGAAAAGCATTTTACCGACAGCAATGGCCGCAACGGCCCCGATCATAAGTTTGCTATGAATCCGCAGTCCTGGAGAGAAATGGTAGATCGCACAAGAGAGCTGGAATTGGCACTTGGTGATGGAATTAAAGTGATTGAAGAAAACGAAAAAGAGACTGTCATTCTTCAGCGCCGGAGTATTCGGGTGACCCGCGAAATGCAGGCCGGGGAAACGGTTCAGGCCGCTGACGTGGAAGTTCTTCGCCCTTGCCCGGCAGATGCATTTGCCCCTTATCAGATAGGCGCGGTCATTGGCTGCAAAGTTAAACGAAACATCCCAAAAGGCGATTACATAAAGGTTTCAGATATATAAAATGAAAATTGGTTTTGTTATTCCGGCTTATAATGAAGAACCGCGGGTAGGTGTAACAGTTAAGAAGTTGCGGCCTTATAGCGATTTTATTATTGTTGCCAATGATTGTTCCACTGATCAAACCTCGAAAGTGGCCCGAGACGCGGGAGCTATTGTTGTCGATCATAAAGTTAATTTAGGTTACGACGGGGCTTTAAATTCAGCTTTTGCAAAAGCAAGAAGCCTCGGCTGCACCCATATTATTACCTTCGATGCTGACGGGCAGCACCCGGCCCACCAGGTGCCGACCTATATAAAGGCTTTTGAAGCCGGCAGTAAAATGGTTCTTGGAATCAGGCCTCACACTCAGCGGGTTTCCGAAACAATTTTCGGGATTTATACAGCTATTCGTTATGGCGTAAAGGACCCTCTCTGCGGAATGAAGGGCTTTGATTTGAGTGTAATTGAAAGTCATCTAAATGGCGTCTCTGAATTCGATACTTTTAAGTCCACCAATACGGAGCTCATGCTCCGTTACCTTAAAGTAAAAGCTCCATTTGCCCAGGTGGTAATTGAGATCGAGGACAGAGGGGAATCCTCCTCGCGATTTGGCTCTGTTATAAAGGGAAATTACCGCATTTTAAGATCCATGTTTAAGGGCATAATTTACGTTTAAAAGACATTTGGCATTGCCAACTTTCCCTCCTTTTGCTAGTTTACCCTGGTATTAAAACCGATTTGGATGCCGCTTGCGGGGTAAAACAGCTAAAGCGCTATGGGATATCTCCTATCTTCATATCAGCTTTTATTTTTATTCTAATTTAGCGGTAAAAAACGAATTAGCGAGTAGTTAAAATGAAAGTCGTCGAAAAAATTTTAGGTGTAGATTCAAAACGTTCAGATCCGAAATTCAGTTATGAAATTGTTCCGCCTCAGCGAGGCCGTTCAGTTAAAGATATTATTGATGCGGCAGAAACTCTTGTTAACCTTGATCCTCAATGGATTGATGTTACTTCCCATGCCTCTTCAGCCGTTTTTACAGAAAATTCTGATGGCAGTATTCAAAAGCGAATTTACAGAAAACGCCCGGGCACGTTGGGTATTTGTGGAATCATTCAGAATCGTTTTAAGATCGATACGGTTGCACATATTCTTTGTGAAGGATTCTCGCGCGAAGAAACTGAAGATGCTTTAATTGAATTGCACTTTTTAGGAATTCATAATGTTCTGGCATTAAAAGGTGATTCACCTAATCACCAGAAAAGTTTGTCAGGAACAAGAACGGCAAACAAATTTGCTTCAGATTTAGTTTCGCAAATTGTTGATTTAAGAAAAGGGCAGTTTGTAAGCGATATCTCTGCCGGTGATGCCGTTGACTTTTGTATTGGCGTAGCAGGATATCCGGAAAAGCATTTCGAGGCGGCGAATTCTAAAACAGATGTATTAAATTTAAAGAAAAAAGTTGAAGCGGGTGCGGATTACGTTGTGACCCAAATGTTTTACGATAATAAAAAATTCTTTGAATTCGTGGCTAACTGCCGTGATGCCGGAATTACGGTTCCGATTATTCCTGGTCTAAAAGTTTTAAAATCTGTTAACCAGCTAAAAAGTATTCCTCGTCACTTTCATATTGATTTACCGGATGAATTGGTAGACCAAGTAATGGATTCTCCTCAGCATGCACAGGAGATCGGTAAAAATTGGACACAAAAGCAAACAGCGGAACTGATTGAAGCCGGTTTTAAAAATATTCATTTCTATATTTTAAATGATGCCGTTGAAGTTGCTAATGTTGTTAGGAAGATTACAAAACTATGAGTTCGTTGAAAAAATCTCCTCTACTGATCGAGTTAGAAAATCTATTACAAAAAGAGATTTTAATTCTCGATGGGGCAATGGGAACCATGATTCAGCAGTACAAACTGACTGAAGAGGACTTTCGTAAGAATTACTTCGAAGACAGTAAAGTCGACCTAAAAGGGAATAACGACCTGCTTTGTTTAACCCGCCCGGACATCATTGAGCAGATCCATTACGATTATCTTTGCGCCGGTGCTGAGATTATCGAAACCAATACTTTTAACGGAACATCTATTTCTCAGGCTGATTACGGTCTGGAGGATTGGGTTGAAAAAATTAACGTAGCGGCTGCGGAAGTAGCTGTTGCCGCAAAAAAACGTTATCTGAAAGAACACCCGGGCAAAAAAGTTTATGTGGCGGGAGCATTGGGCCCAACAAACAGAACGGCATCTTTGTCTCCGGATGTAAATCGCCCTGAATACCGCGCTACCGATTTTGATGAGTTAGTGAAATCCTATGAAGAGCAGGCACGCGCGCTTTTAAAGGGCGGCATTGATATTCTATTACCTGAGACGACCTTTGATACCCTGAATTTAAAGGCCAGTCTTATGGCCATTCAAAATATCGAAGAAGAGAGAAACGAAAAACTTCCGGTGATGATTTCCGTTACCATTACCGACAAGTCAGGCCGGACGCTATCCGGCCAAACAGTAGAAGCTTTTTGGAATTCTGTTCGCCATGTTAAGCCATTGTCAGTGGGTTTGAACTGCGCCTTAGGCGCAGAAGAAATGCGGCCTTACGTTGCCGAGTTATCACGTTTGGCCGATTGTTATATCAGTTGTTACCCAAATGCCGGCTTACCGAACCCATTGAGTCCTACCGGTTATGATGAAACTCCTGATTCTATTGCCGGTCACTTGGCAGTTTTTGCAGACGACTTAAATTTGAATATTGTCGGCGGTTGTTGCGGAACGACTCCGGCGCATATTGAAGCAATCAGTAAAAAATTAAAACCGATGAAGACAAGGGTCATTCCTGAAATTCCGAACAAGCTTTACTTATCCGGTCTTGAACCTTTAAGTCTTCAACCACAGGGTGAACGCACATTCCTGATGGTGGGCGAGAGAACAAACGTAACGGGCTCTCCTAAATTTGCACAGCTTATTAAGGCGAATCAGTTTAATGAAGCTTTATCAGTTGCCCGAAATCAGGTTCAAAATGGCGCCAATATTCTGGATATCAATTTTGATGAAGGAATGCTGGATTCTAAAAAAGCAATGGTTC
>JANWIU010000175.1 GCA_025449725.1 Pseudobdellovibrio sp. | reverse complement strand
GTCTTTTTCAAGAATTTCATAAATGATACGGTCGAATTCGCGCGAACGAAATAAATTTTACCTTCGTGACGGGATATTCATTTGATTGTAAACGTTTCGAACATGTTCGCTGCGCTCTTGCAACTGCTTGACTTCATCACTGAGCCCCAACTCTTCAGCAATAACAATTGCCTGTGAAAAGCATGAAGAAGCATCGTCTTTAAAATCCTTTAGTTCATAACTTTTACAATCGTACATTTGACTATAAAAGAATTCAGCTTTAGCTTTCAATTCTTCAAGCTCTTTTAATTTTTCATTATCCATTTAGACAAATTAGTTTTATCTCGTGATTGAGTCAATTATTCCGAATGCAGATAGTGGGCGAGTTAAAATTGTACGTTTACTGCGAAGAGCTACGTCCTATTCTTAACAATCAAGATATCAAGGCATTGAACTTGCTACCCAATATTAAGAGTACAGACCGCGGAGGAGCTAAATGGATTTATCTCGCAGTCAGCCAAACTCCCTTGACCGTCATTATGTTGCCGATTTGCTGACAAATCTTAAAGCAGCCATACTGACAGAGTGGGAAAAGCTGTGCCGCGCGCAAGTTGCTGCCGCTAAGGAGCAATCTCGCACTGCGCTTCGCAACTCTTTACCTCAGTTCTTAGACAGGTTGATTGAGACTTTGCATGGCAGTGATCCTTTAACTCAAGCCGTTACCAATTCCGAAGTGGCCCGTGCGCACGCCGAAGATCGCGCCAATCAGTCCGAATATACCCTTAATGAAGTGCTGTTCGAGTATCATATACTTCGTGCAGTGATTATTGCGAGTGTAGAGTCTCTGGGTGCAGTCGACGCGATCTCTCAAAAAATTATTCATGAGTTCATCGACCGTGGCATCAGCAAAGCTGCTGTTCGGTTTTCAGAGCTAGCCATGTCTCGCCAGACGGCGCAGGCGAAAGAAATTGAAGAAGCGCGGCTCGAAGCCCTGCGTGCCAGCAATGCAAAATCTGCGTTTCTGGCAAACATGTCTCACGAACTCCGCACTCCACTGGGTGCAATCATGGGATTCATTGACCTGCTAAAAGATCCAGTATTAGCGAAAGATGAATTTGCAAACTATGTGTCGATCATCGATCGCAACTCCCACCACCTATTGCGCATCATCGATGATATTTTGGATACTACAAAGGTTGAATCGGGAAAAATGTTAATAGAGAATACTGATTTTTCTCTCATTGAGTTTGTTGCAGACTTCTCATCACTTGCCGGAATAAAAGCACGCGAAAACAATTTAATTTTTGAATTTAAAGCAGATTCATTGCTTCCGGAATTTGTTAGGACCGACCCAACACGGCTTCGCCAGATTCTTTCTAATGTGGTAGGCAATGCCATCAAATTTACTCAAAAAGGTCGTGTCGAGCTGGCAGTCAAGTACGATGAAAATTACCTGGAGTTTCGTGTCACTGACACCGGTAGAGGAATTTCTAAAGAGCAAACGGAGCATCTCTTCCATGCCTTCGCGCAAGCAGATTCATCGTATACCCGTAAGTTCGGAGGTACCGGCCTTGGCCTTCTGCTTACCAAAAAATTAAGCCAGGCACTTGGCGGAGACTTCAGACTGGTCGAAAGTTTCCCTGATAAAGGAAGCACATTCGAAGTGAGCATTCCTGTGACATTACCTGCTGAAACTAAATTCTTGCCGATCAAAAAAGTTCGTATATCTCAAGAAGATTCGATCGATCCTGATCAAGTCGACTTAAAGGGACTGGAAGTTCTTTTAGTTGAAGATTCGCCGGACAATCAGTTTCTTGTGCAAAAAATGTTAGGCAAAACAGGAGCTAGAATAGCTGTAGCAAACGATGGTGCAGCTGGAATGAAACTCGCGTTAGATCGCCGATTCGATGTAATTCTTATGGATATTCAGATGCCTATAATGGATGGTCATGAAGCCGTAAGGGGTTTACGTGCTAAGGGCTATACCGGTCCTATTGTTGCACTGACAGCTCATGCAATGAAAGAAGAACGCGAGCGCGCGGCTCAGTCGGGCTTCTCTCACTTTCTTACCAAACCAATAAATAAAAAAAGTCTCACAGATCTTTTGGGACTTCTTCATAGCCCTCTACGATTGAGGCTTTAGAAAGGATATAAAATGTTATATGAATTTTTAACCAAATATGAAAATGAAATTTTAGCAATCACCGAAGCAAAAACTTTGCTGCTTGCCGGAGCCCGCCCCAGCTCAGCGCAACTTAAACAGGGCCTACCCATCTTTTTTAAGCAGCTTTTAGGTGTTCTCCGGCTTGAGGCCCACACCCCCCCCAAAAAAAAAAAATTCCTAACAATACCGCTATGGCAAAATTTGCTGATGAAAATAACGAGGGCGGGATTGCGAGTGCATCCGCCAATCCCGAAGACGAGGCGCTTGCGAAAGAAGCCGGTTTACATGGTATGGAACTTCTTCGGTTAAATTATACCTTGTCGCACGCCGTGCATGCCTATGGAGCTATGTGCCAGGCCATCACCGAACTCGCCACAACTAAAAAATTCGCTATCTCAGCTGAAGAATTTCATGACCTGAATCGGTGTTTAGATGTGGCCATTGCAGGAGCCGTTACATCTTACCAGAATATTCGTGACACACAGGTCAGTGATGAAGAGGTGAAACATTTAGGATTTCTAGCACATGAGCTGCGCAATGGCCTTGCCACTATTAACATGTCAATGCAGTTGATAAAAGAAGGCACGGTGGGGTTCGGGGGAAGCACAGGGCAAATATTAGACCGCGGGTTAAAACGCCTTGATGACCTCATTGAGCGTTCACTCACGGAAGTGCGATTACGTGTGGATCCGAAGGTTGTTTTAGAACCGGTGAACTTATTGTTGGTTGTAGATCAAATTTTTGTTACTGCTGAAGCTGAGGCCCGACACAGAAGTCAAATACTGGAATGCCAGGTTAATTCCGAAGTCTTCATTCTAGGCGATAAACAGCTGGTCTATTCGGCCATTTCGAATCTTATTCAAAACGCACTTAAATACACTCCCGCCGGAGGCAAAATCCAGGTCCGCGCTTCTGCAATGGACAGTAACGTTGTTATTGAAGTCGAAGATGAATGCGGCGGTTTAAAAGATAAAGCCATTAATTTATTTAAAGCCTATGAGCAGCAAAATGAAAATCGCTCAGGCCTGGGACTTGGCTTAACTATCGTTCAGCGCGCAGTAAAACTTTGCAATGGTACAATTGATGTGACCAATCTTCCGGGCAAAGGCTGTATTTTTAAAATTGTATTGCCGCAGGTGACGTCAAAACTGGTAGCGCCAGAAAAAAGAAAGAATGCAGATTTGGAATTCTAAATCAGAGCGAGGAATGTCAACGGACCACTTATTTTTCAAACTTGCGAAACTGGAACCAGAATACGGCTGTATCCCGGGCTAGAGCTAAGACGGTTTCCAGCAGAATCAAAGTCTTCGTAGATCTCGTGACTTCGGGCTTGAGCGTCCACCTGCCAGGTGATGCGACGGGTGGTGCGGCCAATTCGGCCGTCACCAACCGGAAACACTCGATCTGCAACAAATCCGTTAGGGATCGTGCGGCCGAAGATAAATGCGTTAAACTCATTGCTCCAGCAAGGCACATTTTTCATCGGATAGTTCATTTGAGTTCTGGTTCTGTCAATTTCATTATAAAGATCTAGATGAATGTGTTCAGGCTCTTGCGAAACGGTAACTACAATAGAGATAGGTACAAATTTTCTATCACGACCTTTAGGCTCAAGTTCATAAATTTCATAGGTTCCTGTGACATCGACTGCACGCTCAACCTTTTCGGGAACTGGAATAAAATCAGAATTAGAAATTAAAATTTGATCTTCCATTTGTGGTCCTTTAAAAATAAAAATTATAGGGCTACGTAAGTATCCGTCAAGAAACTAAGGCCAACTCTTGTTATATTGTGAATATATGTAATTTTTACTTACAAACATGGTTGCGAACTACGTTCCGATAACTTAGCCTATTCTGAACGGGATCTCAGCATGCATTTCAACGAAGGGAATCAAAATGAAATATTTAGTACTTACTTTTATCTTACTTACGACTGACCTTGTGTTTGCAGAAGCCTTTCAACGTACGGCAGTTTTGAATCTGAATTTACCTGTATTTAATCACAGAATATTGAATGAGGACTTTAAGTTAACTAAGCGAGACTGTGGGGTACGGCTTCATGGTGTAAGCGTTAAACTCAGTTCACGTAGCGCCATCAAAGGCAAAAGACATTTAGAGTTGAAAATCGAAGGCGGAATGGTTGATACGATCACTCATGATTTTTCTGCTACTGAAAATTCATTTACATTTGTGCCGACAAAAAAGCCGGCCTATTGTAAAGGCGCAGCCGCAAATTTTGAGACGTTGAGTATTCATAATCCATCGTCTGCAGTCAGTTCAGATTTAATTATTGAACAGATGACCGCTTATTTTGAAAGATAAGCGGTATCAGTAGGGCAAGGGCAAGAGGCCCAGATCTTTTGAATTAAATTATTCTTTGCAGCCCGGTGTTCGTCCCAAAAGACATGAAGGCGCATAAACTTCGCTGCGTTCGTCGTGCCTAAAGATCGGAGTTTCAGAAGGCCAGCAGCGCAGTCCATAACCGGAGTGTTCTTCAACAACACGTATACTATCGGCGTCGTTTAGTTCGAACGATCCCGTATATTCACCGGTTGCAGAGTCATAATCTGAAATACCTAATTGCATTTCAACTTTGATATCTTGATTCAACATGGACGGACGGAAGATTAATTCATCCATTGAAAAACCAAAAGTACCTACACCGTCAGCGTCGCCGAATGCATTGTAAGACTCAGTTGAAAAGCGTGCTGCGGAATTACTTAATTGTAAATTTCGGCTTAAGACGCCGGCAATTGGTGTAGCGGCTGTAATTGTATACTTATTGTGTTCGCCAACTCGTCCGTCACCACTGGTGCGGTTAAGGTAAATTTTTGTCGGTACATTCATCTTTACATTTCGGAATTCGCTACGAGGGCCAATCCAAGTCGTTTCACACATAAGCTGACGAGGAAAATAATAAAGTGTGCGATAGCGAGTTTGCTTGTCTTGCGCCACTATTTCTCGATTGCTCCAACGATTCCCTAACTCTTTTAATACATCGAGTGCAAAATTATTCGGATTACTTAAAATTTCTGAAAGCCCTGCAACCTTTTGGCGAATTTCAGTCGTATTAATTCCAGGGCGGTTACGAAGTGAAATGAACGCCTCATGAAGATCTAAATAAAAATTTTCTTGTGGAGAAAGGCGTACACTTCTGTACATTACTATTTTCGTCGCAAAGTCTTGCCGTGCTAATTGAATTTTTTTACAGTTTTGCGGAACCGCAGACGCAGGAATGTGATCGTCGTTCGTCGGTGGAATTGGCTTATCGGTGTAAATCTTTTTTAGCCCATTGTTTGAATGAGACAGCATAAATCCTAAAGTTACTTTTTGACCACGCACATAAGGATGCTGAAATACTTTTTGAGGATAACGTTGGTTGATGACTTCAATGGCTTGGTCAAAATCAGCTGCTCCGTAAGCCTTCATTCGCGCCAATTGGCCGGTTCTCATTGCTTGAATGGTATCGGCCAGGTAGGCCTTCATTTGGCCGTTTACATTGCAGTAAAATCCTACGCCGCCGCCACCGCTATTAGTTCCGTCTGTTGCAAAAGCAGGAACAGTCGCTGTTAGCGCTAATCCGAAAATAACTTTTCCAACCAGTTTAGAGAATTTCATACCTAACTCCTTTATGCGGCAAACATGCCAACAAATTGTTTTCCTTAAAGTAAAACCGGCGATGACGATTCAAAACCGGTGTCTAACCTCTGGCTCGGTGACAGAAATGGGGCTGTGATTTACCCTTATCTCTGGCTTAGCCTTAGCTTCGAAATGAATATTATATGCGGCGCACCATATTTGATACTTTATTAAAGTAAATAATTGGGTTAAATTTTTAGTAACACTAAAAACACATGTAAGTAGCTGTAATGACTATTAAAAATATATTCGAATTTAAAGACTATAAAGCATTTTTAGAACATTTTGAGGACTCTCGTAAAAGTTTTGAACGTGGGTTTCGGTCTAAGCTGGCAGAATTCATTGGCTGCCAAAGTGGTTACGTTTCCCAGGTTCTAAATGGAAGCGCCCACCTCAGCCTTGAGCAGGGATTTAAAGCAGCAGAGTTTCTATCTCTTGATGAGCGTGGACGAAAATATTTTTTACTCATGATTGAGGCTGCCAGGTCAGGAACAAAAGAACTTCGCGCGCATTTCGAAAAAGAACTCGATGTCCTGAGAGACGAATTTCTAAACATTAAACAGCGTGTGGGCGATTCAAGAACTCTTACAGAAAAAGAACAATCGGTTTATTACAGCAGCTGGCACTATTTAGCGATTCATGTGATTTCAAGCTTAAAAGATTTTGATAATGCAAAATCTATCTCAAGCGCGCTGCAAATTCCGGAATCGGTTGTGAATGAAGTCTTATTATTTCTCTTACAATCGGGAATTGTAAAAGAAGAGCGTGGAAGATGAATTCCGGGGCTTACAAGTGTTCACTTAAATCGTGAGTCGCCGCTGATCAGGCAGCATCATACAAATTGGCGGGTTGCTGCAATCCAATCTTTAGTAACGAACTCAAAAGCAGATGTT
>JANWIU010000174.1 GCA_025449725.1 Pseudobdellovibrio sp. | reverse complement strand
TAAATTTGTAAATGACCATCGCACAGAATTAGGCCTTCAGGGTGAAGACCTGAAGCTGACTGAAAAAATGTATAAAGATTTTTCTCGTAACGGTGCTTTACTGGATGCTGCAAAAAAAGAAGAGCTTCGCAAGCTGGACCAGGAACTTTCAGTATTAAGCCCACAATTTTCTGAAAATGTTTTGAAAGCGACGAATGCATTTGAACTTTGGATTGCAGATGAATCCCAACTTGAGGGATTACCTGACGGCGTCCGTGAAGCTGCGGCCATGGCTGCAGAAAGCAAAGGTAAAAAAGGCCACTGGCTGTTTACACTTCAAGCTCCTTCGCTGATTCCGTTTTTAACTTACTCTTCAGTGCGCGAACTTCGCGAAAAAATCTGGAGAGCAAATTCGTCAAAAGCTTTTGGCGGCGACTTCGATAACCAGGAAATCGTTAAAAAAATAGTAACTTTAAAAGCTAAACGCGCTGAAATGCTGGGTTACAAAAACCATGCGGAATACGTTTTAGAAGAGCGCATGGCTAAAGACTCCAAAACCGTGTTTGACTTTTTGAAGCGCCTACTGGAGCCTTCAAAAGTTGCGGCTGCCCGTGACTTGAAAGAGGTTCAGGACTTCCGCCAGCAGCTGGAAGGGACTTCTGAAATCAAGACTTGGGACTTTGCTTATTATTCTGAAAAGCTAAAGGAACAAAAGTACGCGTTCAATGACGAGGAACTTCGTCCTTACTTCAACCTTGAAAATGTAATTGACGGCGTTTTTGAGCATTCCCGAAAACTTTTCGGCCTGACATTCAAACCGACCACTTCTGTACCGGTTTATCACCCTGACGTAAAAACTTTTGAGGTTTTCAACGAAAAAGATAACGCTTATATCGGACTTTTCTATATGGACTTCTTCCCGCGTGAAACCAAAAAGGGCGGCGCATGGATGACCAATTACCGCGAACAAGGTCTTTGGGGCCAAGATGTAAAGCGACCGCACGTCAGCATCGTTTGCAACTTCACCAAACCAACGACGACAAAGCCTTCGCTTCTGAGCTACGATGAAGTGCGCACTTTGTTTCACGAATTCGGTCATGCTCTTCACGGTTTATTGTCTCAGTGCAAATACCGAAGTATCTCCGGAACAAATGTTTACTGGGATTTTGTAGAACTACCTTCTCAGATCATGGAAAACTGGACTGAAGAAAAAGAAGGCCTGGATTTATTTGCGAAGCATTACGAAACCGGAGCCCCGATTCCGGCAGAGCTTGTTGCTAAAATTAAAAAAGCTTCTTTGTTTCAATCAGGCTGGATGAGCTTAAGACAGGTTTCTTTCGCATGGCTTGATATGACCTGGTACACATCTGATGCCGGCAAGATTGCCGATGTAGATGCATTTGAAACTGCGGCAACGGAGATCTCCCGCCTTTTACCAAAAGAGCCGGGTACGAACCAATCTTGTAGTTTCGGTCATATCTTCGGCGGCGGCTATTCAGCCGGTTACTATTCTTACAAATGGGCTGAGGTTTTGGATGCGGATGCATTTGAATACTTCAAAGAAAAGGGCCTCTATAATCAGGAAGTAGCATCTAAGTTTAAAAACAGCATTCTCAGCCGTGGCGGCACGGCCCACCCGATGGATTTGTACAAAGAATTCCGAGGGCGTGAGCCGGATCCGAATTCTTTGTTACGACGTAGCGGGCTACTGTAATGATAAATTGTGGAACGCTGTAATGATAAATTGTGGAACACTGTAATGTTTAATTGTGGAACAATATGAACGAAAAAAAGCTGACGCTGAAATCTAATAAAAAAGTTGCCATCGTTTATCGTATCCATTCTCCGGATGCAGTTAAGATGTCAAAAAAGATTGTCGAAAAACTGAAGAGCAAGCGCTATAAGGTATTTACAGCTCCGGAGCAAAAGCAAATTCCTGGTACTGATCTTTTAATCAGTTCTAATGATTTAAAAGAAATGTCTTTAGTGATTGTCCTCGGCGGTGACGGTACCTACTTGCGCGCCGTTCGCCTCTTGAAGGGCCACACGGTTCCGATTTTGGGTTTCAATATGGGCTTTTTAGGTTTTTTAACCGCCCACTCAGTCGACGAAATTTTTGAAACTATCGATAATACTTTAAAGAACAATATGGTTTTGCATACACGAAGCCGTTTGCATGTAACCGTTAAATTCAAAAATAATAAAAAAGTTTTTTATCATGCTTTAAATGATGTGGTGATAGAGCGCGGATCGTTTTCGCAACTTATCAGTACCACTGTTCATTTCAACAACACCCCCGTTAACAGCATAAAGGCAGATGGTATTATTATCTCTTCCCCGACGGGATCGACCGCTTATAACCTGGCTGCCGGTGGGCCGATTCTGCATCCGGAAGTTAATGCGATCGTCTTAACTCCGGTGGCTCCGCATTCTTTGAGCACGCGGCCTTTAATCTTTCCTGATAACAAAAAATTAAAACTTTACCTCGATAAAAACACCAGTCTTGGCCATTTGATAGTCGACGGTCAAAAGGTGCTGGAGCTTTCCAGCGATGACGAAGTTACAATTACACGAGATCCTGTCGATCATTATATGATCCGCAAACCTCACCACAATTTTTTTGATTTACTGAAAGACAAACTTAAATTCGGAGACCGCTATGTTGCAGGAACTTAAAGTTTCTCAGTTTGCTATTATCGATAATCTTCACATTGAGTTTCAAAGCGGCTTTAATGTCATTTCAGGAGAAACCGGTTCAGGAAAATCAATTTTGCTGAAAAGCCTGGGTCTTTTGATGGGCGAAAAGGCCTCTGCAGATGTAATCAGAACAGGTGCCACACAAGCTGTGGTTGAAGGTTCTTTCAGTCTTAAAAAACGCCCTGACATCAAATTGTCGCTGAACTCTGCGGGCATTGATACTGAAGACAACACCTTAATCGTCAAACGAATAATCGCAGGAACAGACAAGTCAAAAGTTTATCTGAACGGAAGCCTTTGCACTTTGACCCAATTAAAAGAAATTGTGTCTCCGATGATTGAAGTGACCGGTCACAATGCGCCTTTGATTGAAATGACAGGCCAACACGACAATCGGCATTTATTATCTAAGAGTTATCATCTGGATTTACTTGATCAATACGCCGGTCATTTTGATAAACGCCTTCAATATGAAGAAAAGCATTCTGCACTTCAGTCCCTTAAAACGCAGATAACTGATTTCGAAACTAAGGCGCAACAAAAGTCACAGCGATTGGACTTTTTGAAATTCCAGCAGTCTGAGCTGTCTAACATCAATATCGATCCTGAAACGGATCAGCATCTTGAAGAAGAAATCAAAACTCTTAAGAGCTCTCACAAAATTCTGAAGTTTGTAGATGATTGCGAAAACTTACTGTTTAACGATGAAGATTCAGTATCTTCCCGCCTTAAAACAGTATTAAAGCGCGGAACAGAATTTTCACAGCTGGGCCCTAAGTGGAGCGATCGTCTTAATGGCCTTCAACAAGCACAGGCCATCATTGAAGATACTTTTTTTGCACTAAGAAAAGACCTTAAAGAGATTCAGCTTGATCCGGAACAGCTGGAAGCCAAAGAAGAGCGCCTGAGCCAAATTAGAAAATTACAAAAAAAATATGGCCAGGATTTAGCTGTTATTGTTGCTTCGGTTGAAAAAATTAATGAGGAGATCAGCGCACTTGAAAATTCTGACGAGCACCTGGAAAAAATTAAGAAACAGGCCCGTTTACTAGAGCTGGAATTGAAGCAGCTGGCAGAAGAACTTCATAAAACCCGCATTAAAGTCTCAGAAAAACTTGAAGGCGCCGTTAATAAAGAGCTCTCTGACCTGAACATGAAAGGCGTCAGCTTTTCAATCGCCGTTGTAAAGTTGGAAACTCTAACCGGGACTGGACTTAGTGAGGTCGAATACATGTGTCAGTCTTCACCTAAAGACCCGAAGCGCCCCATCTCGAAGGTGGCTTCCGGCGGCGAACTTTCACGAATCTTACTTTCGCTGAAAAAAGCACTAGGGGAATCTGAACGTCCGAGAACATACCTTTTTGACGAAGTCGATACGGGTGTCTCCGGCAACACAGCCGAAAAGGTTGGAAGAAAATTAAAAACAATTGCGAAAGGCCAGCAAGTCATTTGTGTAACTCATCTTCCTCAGGTTGCTGCCTGCGGAGATATTCATTTTTCTATCAATAAAGACTCCTCAAAAAACGGAGTTCACATGATGGTAAAAGAACTTAAAGCGAAGACCCGAATCGAAGAAATCGCCCGTCTCATTTCAGGAGAGAAGATCACAAATACCTCACTTGCTCATGCCGAACAGTTGTTATCCGAAAGTCTAGGCTAGAGTTGTACGGAATCACTTCCTTGATACCATAAGGTAAGGGAGTGATTATGAAAATTTTAAGATCGACCTTATTTTTTGTTTCTTTAATTTCACTTATTATCGTTTCATTTTCAGAATCAGCATTTGCTGCTTCGAAAAAACGCGGCACTAAAGGAATTTTCGGTGGCGGATCATTCTCTGTAGGTTTGGGATTGGCTCTCTCTACCGCTGATCAAACCGGAATGAACGGCTTGATTGATGCCGCAAAAGCGGCGGCCAACTCCTCAGCCAGCAAAATGGGAACAGCAACAGAATACGTTGGCTACTTTACGTTTCGATTTGCAAACGGTTACACTGCCATTCAATTGCGTCCCACATTATTTTCGCAATCCTCTTCTGGTTCAGGTTCTGATGGATCACACGATTATAGTTTAGATGGCTTCACCGTGTTTCCTTTAGCGCGCATCATCCCTCTGAGTAATGACTTTATCGACTTCTATGTTCAGGGTGGCCTTGGCTACGGAAAACTGAACGGAAGTATCAAGAACGGGCCTCGCGAAGCCAAATTCAGTGGTTCTGCCTTTGGTGCCCAAGTCGGCCTAGGAGCTGAGTTCTGTTTCGTGCCGGAGCATTGCTTCAATGTTGAAGGAAATTACCGCTATATGCCGATTGAACGAAACGTGGTTTCAAGCGGAACAGGCCCGGGTAATTTACCTCATGGAGCTTCACAAGCGCAGGCTGATAAAGAACTTGAAGACGGGAATCAAAACGACGTATTAACAACGTTGTCGGGAATTTCAGGATTAATTTCTTATACTTTTAATTTTTAGATCAGAGCTCGACGACTTCTACTTTTTTGTTTTCAATTTTAAGAACTCGGGGCCTGTCCAGCCAGGTGCCTAAATTTACCGATTTCACCGATAAGCCATTCTTTTGGAAGTCCCAATTGTCGAAAACATGCATGTGGCCTGTAACAATCACATCGAATTTTTCTTGGGAATAGGTGGCTTCAGCATAGGCCCTGATCATTTTTCTGATTCTCTCTGCGTGCTCAGGCGTGTACCGGTAGGTCTTCCTTCGACTGACTTTCTCCGTGTAGGTCACCGCCAGCCAGTTCCAGAAGTTTCCCGGAACACTGTGGGCTAGAAACGTTAAGGCAGGGCTTCTTAAAATATCCAGCCACTTAAAATAGGCCGTGTCTGCGGGGTTAATGTAATCGCCGTGCTCGACGCGGATTCTCAAACCATCGATATCAAAGTAATGTTCTTTCTGAAAAACCGGAATATTGAACCGATCAGTCCAGAACTTACCGATGTGAACATCGTGATTGCCCTCGAAGTAAAAGACCTCACCGCCGCCTTTTTTAAATTTTGCTATTTCATCAACGACAAGTTGAAACTTTTTTGCGAAGACATTTCCGTTTGAAACCCATACATCAAAAATATCTCCTAACAGCATCAGGCGGTGCTGTGATGGGTTTTTATTGAGCTCCAATAAAAAACGCAACAGGGTGTTCCCGTTGCGTTCAAAAGAATCTCTTAAATGGAGATCAGAGAGAAAGTAAGTTATCACAATTTGTGGTCACAAATTAGTTTTGTAAATCCGCACCTTGTTTTTTTCTGATGAAAGCCGGAACTTCTAAGATGTCGCGGGCCATGCGGCGAGCGTCTTCGAACTGACGCTCTTCATCCATCATTGATAACTGTTCAGGATGAATTGATTTATCCTGAGTTACCACTTGGCTGATTTGCGTTTCACGGAAGGCTTTTGCTTTTGCCAACAACATGTCACGAGCTGTTGTAACACTCGCAGTAGACGTTGCTACCGGAGACACTTCAGTCGTCAAAATTTCTTCCGGAGCCGCTTCGAATGCCGGAGCTTCGAAAGACTCTACCGGATCATGCGTGAAAGTCTTAACTGACTCTTGAACATTATCGATTGAAGGCAAAGTTACCGCAGGAGCCGGCGGCATCATCACTTGTGAGAATCCTGATGGCTGGCCAGCTTGAGGTTGAGCCGGTTGCTGAAAAGCAGCCGGTTGTTGCTGTTGTTGGTGAAAGGCCTGAGCTTGCGGAGGAGGAACCGGTTGTTGGTAGCCCGGTTGTTGATGCTGTGGCTGCCCTGCTACTGCGAACTGTGGCGGAAACTGAGGCTGTGCGTACTGCTGTTGATAAACCTGCTGAGCTTGAATTTGGCCAACCTGAGGTTGGACTAATTGGCCAACCTGAGGTTGGACTAACTGGCCAACCTGAGCACCTGGTTGTTGCATGAAATTTTGCATATTTTGCTGAGGCAGAATCCCTTCACGCTTTTCTTCGTGGCTGAAGCCTGTAGCAATAACCGTAACGCGAATTTCATCAGTTAATGTGTTGTCGATAACCGCACCGAAGATCACTTCTGCGTCTTCGCTTGCAGAATCAATAATTAACTGAGCCGCTTCGTTAACTTCATACAATGATAAATCAGGGCCGCCTGTAACATTGATAATGATACCTGTAGCTCCATTGATTTTTACATTCTCAAGTAATGGAGAAGAAATAGCTTGAGTTGCCGCTTCCACCGCACGGTTTTCACCGGTAGCGAAGCCAGTTCCCATCAATGCCAGACCTTTATTTTGCATAACAGTTCTGATATCTGCGAAGTCTAAGTTGATCAAACCGCGGATGTTAATCAGATCAGAAATACCTTTTACAGCTTGGTGCAAAACCTCATCAGCTTTTTTAAAAGTCTCAATCAGCGGCGTTTTTTCGCTGGCGATGGATAACAATTTTTGATTTGGAATAACAACTAAGGCATCAACGTTTTCTTTTAACTCAGCTAAACCGCTTTCAGCGTGTTTGCTGCGCTTACGGCCTTCAAACATGAAAGGCTTCGTTACAACACCGATTGTTAATGCTCCTAATTCGCGGGCGATTTTTGCTACGATTGGCGCGCCGCCTGTTCCTGTTCCGCCGCCCATGCCGGCCGTCACAAAAACCATGTCTGAACCTTTAAGTTGATCAACGATTTGGTTG